>NZ_JBBLZC010000071.1:0-1083 GCF_037908215.1 Benzoatithermus flavus
GATGCTGCGCCGGGAAGCTCATATAGGCCAGCACCTCGTGCTCGCTCTCGTCCATCAGGCTGCCGGGCTTGGGCCAGCGAGCGCGGAACCGATCGGCCATCTGCCGCCGGGCGCGGTCCTGGTCGGGTTGCAGGAAAGCTTGGCGCAAGGCGGCCGCCACCATGGTCTGCTGGCCTTTGGCGACATGGGCCAAGGCACTGCGCATCCCATTCACCCGGCAGCGCTGCCACGTGGCACCGAACACGCGCCCTCGAGCCCCTCGGGCGCGTCCGCGATCACGAGCTTGATCCCGCGCAGCCCGCGCTTGTGCAGGCTGCGCGGGAAGCTCGACCAGAAGGTCTCCGCTCGCGCGGGGCCGATGGGCAGGCCGACGATCTCGCGCCGGCCCGCGCTGTCGACAGCGACGGCGATTATCGCCGCTACCGAGACGATCCGACCGCCCTCACGCTGCTCGAGGCAGGTGGCGTCGAGCCAGAGATGGGGGCCAGTCGCCCTCCAAGGGCCGCTGCAGGAAGGCGGTCACGCGCTCGTCGCTGTCCTGGCACGGCTTGCCGACCGGGCTCTTGCAAATGCCGCTCGGTCCCATGGCCTGCACGAGATCATCGACGCGCCGGGTCGAGACACCGCCGATCCCGTCGAGCCGCTTTGCGGCTCGACCCTGGATCACCGCCACCAGCGCCTGCTCGCTGGTCTTGCGGGGCTCCAGGAACGGCGGGAAGTACGAGCCCTGCCGGAGCTTGGGGATGCGGAGGTGGCGCGAGCCGCGGCGGGTGTCGAGCGTGCGCTCCCGGAAGCCGTTGCGGTAGTTCAGCCGCGCCGGCGAGCGCTCGTGCCGCCCTGCGCCGATCGGGCCTTCCGCCGCCATCCGGAGCGGCAGCACCATCTCGGCGCCGCCGCGCCGGAAGGCGCCGGCAGCGGCCTTTGGCAGCAGCTCGGCCCGTGGCAATCTCTCGTCGGTCATCGGGTCTCCTCGCCGGTCCGGGGCAGAGCCTTGCAACTCCACCTTAGACCACCGATCCGATGACCGCCTCGCCCGACACCCGCACGGGCAGCGAATTTCCACCACCTCCATGGACGCTACCC
>NZ_JBBLZC010000014.1:0-135430 GCF_037908215.1 Benzoatithermus flavus
CCTTCACGCCACGCCGGGCCAGGAACTCGGCCACGGTCGGCCCCTGGTGCTGGCCGTTCTCGTCGTAGACCAGCACCCCGCCCGAAAGGCTCACCTGGCCCGAGAGCACGTCCCAGGCGCTGGTGACCAGATCCGCGCCCGGCCCGAAGAAGCCCAGGTTGGGCGTCCCGCCCGTGGCGACGACCACGATGTCGGGCTCGAGGGCGAGGACGTCGCCCGCCTCGGCATAGCTGTTCAGCCGCACCGCGACGCCGGCCAGCTCCACCTCGCGGATCAGCCAGTCGGCGATGCCGATGATCTCGCGCCGGCGCTCCAGCCGGGCGGCGAGGTTGATCTGCCCGCCCAGCCGGTCGGTGGCCTCGAGCAGCGTGACCGCGTGCCCACGCGCCGCCGAGACCCGCGCCGCCTCCAGCCCCGCCGGGCCGCCGCCCACCACGACCACCCGTTTCTTCGGCCCCTCGCTCGGCCGGATCACGTGCGGCATGGTCCGCTCGCGGCCGGTGGCGGGGTTGTGGATGCAGAGCGCGTCGCCGCCGACATAGATGCGGTCGATGCAGTAGCCGGCACCCACACAAGGACGAATGCGGTCCTCCTCGCCGCGGGTCATCTTGGCGACGATGTGCGGGTCGGCGATGTGCGCCCGGGTCATGCCGACCATGTCGGTATAGCCCTCGGCCACGGCATGGCGCGCCGTGCTGAGGTCGGTGATCCGGGTGGCATGGAACACCGGGAGCTTCACCGCTGCGCGGATCGCGCGCGCGTGGTCGAGATAGGGGGCGGTGCGCTGCCCCATGGTCGGGATCAGCTTCGAGATGCCGAGATCGGTGGTGGCGTCGGCGCCGACGACGTTGAGATAGTCGATCAGGCCCGATTCGGCGTGGCGCACGGCGATCTCGAGGCTCTCCTCCGGGCTCATCCCGCCTTCGAGCATCTCGTGCGCCGACATGCGGATGCCGAGGATGTAGTCCGGACCGACCCGGCGGCGGATCTCCTCGAGCATCTCGAGGCTGAAGCGGATGCGGTTCTGGAGGCTGCCGCCGTAGCCGTCGGTACGCTTGTTCATGGCGGGCGACCAGAACTGGTCCGGAAGATGCGAGGAGCAGATCACCTCGACCCCATCCAGCCCGCCCTCCTTGGCGCGCAGCGCCGCCGCACCGTAGGCCTTCTGGATGCGCCTGATGTCCTCGATCTCCATCTCCTTGGGAAAGGAGCGGTGCTGGTACTCGCGCAAGGGCGAGGCCGAGACCGGCGGCAGCCAGTCGCCGGTATCCCAGCGCGTGCGCCGCCCGGCATGGGTGATCTGGATCATCAAGGCACAGTCGTGGCGGTGGATGCGCTCGGCGAACTGCTGGAAGACCGGGATGATCCGGTCGTGGCTGATGTCGATCTGGCCGAACGAGGACGGGCTGTCCGGGGCGATGCTGGAGGAGCCGCCGAACATGGTGAGCGCCAGCCCGCCCTTCGCCTTCTCCTCGTGGTAGAGCTGGTAGCGCAGCTTCGGCAGGCCGTCCTCGACGTAGGCCGGGGCGTGGGCGGTGCTCATCACCCGGTTCTTGAGGGTGAGATGCTTGAGCCGCAAAGGCTGCAGCAGCGGGTCCCTGCTCTCGATCATCACATGCCTCTCCATTAGACCTGCAGCGCGGCGGCGAGGGTAACGGCGGTCATGACCGCCGAAGCCGCCAAGGTGTTGACCAATTCCGACACGCTCTTGTCGGGATCCGGGGTGATGAGCACGTCAGGCCACCAGGACGGCGACGAGCTCGCCGAGGAGGGCTTTGCCGCGACAGCGAGCGTCGTGCACGAACCGGAAGAAGGCGAGGTAGAGCGGCAGCTTCTCCGGCGAGAGACCGCGATGCGGCCGCAGCCCACGAGCGCAGCAGCGACCAGGCCCCTTCCATGGTGTTGACGTGAACCTCCGAGCTGCATGGTCTTCTTCCCTGGTTGATCGTGTCCTGGAGGTGGCGGCAGAGGTTTCGTGGATCGTTCAGGCAGCCAACCTGGTCAGGATCCGCTGCTCGATCCGCGTGACGGCGCGGGTCAGCGGGAAGGCGATCACGAAGTAGATCAGCGCCACCACCGTCAGCACCTCGACCGGGCGGGCCGTGTTGTTCGAGATGTTCTGGCCGACGAACATCAGATCCGCCATGCCGACGGCCGAGACGAGGGCACTTTCCTTGAACAGGCTGACGCAGTTCGATAGCAGCGTCGGGACGGCGCGGAGCACGGCCTGGGGCAGGATGACGCTGGTGATCTGCACCCGGCGGGGCAGGCCCAGCGCCACGCAGGCGCTGAGCTGATCCTTGCTCACGCTCTTGAGCGAGGCGCGGAAGGTCTCGCTGGTGATCGCCCCCATGTAGAGTGTCAGCGCGATCACGGCCGAGGCCAGGTTCGAGAGCTCGAACCCGAGGATGAGCGGCAGGCAGAAGAAGATCCAGAACAGCTGGACGAGAACCGGCGTGCCGCGGAAGAACTCGACGTAAAGGCTCGAGGCCGACCGGATGAACCGATTGCTCGCGCTGCGGGCGAGGCCGATCAGGAAGCCCAGCGTGGTGCCCAGCACGACACAGATCAGCGTCAGCTCGAGCGTCGTCAGCAGCCCGAAGAGCAGAGCATGCCAGAACTTGAGCACGATGGAGAAATCGAAGGTCATCATGTCACGGTGCCCCCTCAGCTCGCCGCGGCTTCGCGACGGCGCTCGAAATATCCGACGATCTGCGAGATCGGGAACGAGATGGCGAAGTAGATGAACGCCACCACCGTGAAGGTCTCGATCGGCCGATAGGTCTCGGTGGCCAGGGATTTGCCGGCGTACATCAGATCCGGCACCGCGACGAGGGCGACGAGGGCACTTTGCTGGAAGATGCCGATGCCGTTGGTCATCAAGACGGGGACCGAGTTGCGCAAGGCGGTCGGCAGGACGATGTAGAGCACGCGTTGCAGGGGGTTCAGCCCGAGGGCGATGCCGGCATCCATCTGCTCACGCGGGACCGCCTGGATCGCCGCGCGGTAGGCCTCGGCGTTGAAGGCGGTCAGGTTGAGCCCGAGCGCCAGCACCGCCATGGTGATGGAACCGAGAAACACGTTGAACAGGATCGGCACGCAGTAGAAGAACCAGATGATCTGGACGACTGCCGGCGTGCAGCGGAAGAACTCGACGAAGAGCATCGCTGGCACGCGGAAAACCGCTAGGCGGCTCATGCTCAGGAGCGCGACGACGAAACCGAGCGTCAGGCCGATCGCGTTCGCAACCAGCGTGAGCTCGAGCGTGACGATGAGGCCCTCGAGCAGCGGACGCAGGTTCTGCGTGACCGAATAGAAGTCGAAGGTGTAGCTCATCGCGCCCTCGTCACGGCTGGATGTGGAAGACGCGGTTGATGAACTCCCGTGTCCGCTCCTCCCTGGGCGAGCCCAGGACCTGCTCGGGCGGCCCGTCCTCGACGACGACGCCGCCGGCGCAGAACACGACGCGCGAGGCGATGTTCTTGGCGAACCACATGTCGTGCGTGACGATCATCATGGGCATGCCCTGGTTGGCGATCTGCAGGATGACCTGCTCCACCTCCGCCACGAGCTCGGGGTCCAGCGCCGAGGTCACCTCGTCGAACAGCAGGAGCTTCGGGTCGAGCATGAGCGCACGGGCGATCGCGACGCGCTGCTTCTGGCCGCCGGAGAGCTGGGCCGGATAGGCCTTGGCCTTCGCCTCGAGCCCGAACCGGGCCAGGAGCGCCATGGCGCGCGCGGACGCGGCGGATTTCGCCTCGCCGCGCACCTTGCAGGGGGCGAGGATCAGGTTCTGGAGGACGTTGAGATGGGGGAACAGCGTGTAGTGCTGGAAGACCATGCCGATCTCGCGGCGGATCTTGACGTCGATGAAGGTCCTGCCCGGCTGCTCCGCCGCGATGTACCGCTTGCCACCGAAGGTGATGATACCCCCGTCGATCTGCTCGAGGCCCATCACCACGCGCAGAAGGGTGCTCTTGCCACCGCCGCTGGGGCCGATCACGACCAGGCGCTCGCCCGGCTTCATGTCGATGTCGAGGCCCTTGAGGATCCTGATGTCCGGGCCATAGCCCTTGTGGAGATTGGCAATGCTCAAGAGCGGTGGGGAAGCCGGGTCGACGCCCGACAGCGGAGAGGAAGTCGGATGTGTGCTCAAGAGCGGAAAAGAAGTGGGATCTGTCATCATGAAACCCTTAGTGCAGGCGAGAGCCATCTTGAGCGAGCAGGGCCGCGCCAAGGGTGTCATGAACCACGTCGCCCTGATCGACTTCGATGTGCGATATGCTGATTGCTCGGTATCTTGCCAGCGACTTGGCGACACTCGTGAGCCGGCCATGAGAACGAGCTACGCGGGTCGCACCATCGCAACGCAGGTCCCGTCCAAGCTGCACATCGAGCCGGGTCGTTGCTGACGGCCTGTCGGAAGTCACGGCCACCATGCCGGTCCATCAACACCCTCGATGAGCGCGGCCCGTAGCGGGCTCGCTACTGCTGGCCGGCACCGAGGACCTGATCGACGGCTTTGCGGATCAGGGCGTCGACCTCGCCGGTCGCGACCTTCTCCTCGAGGAAGATGTTGACGACCTCGACATCGGCATAGGAGAGCTGCTGTGGCAGGCCGAACGCCACGCCCTGCCGCGCGAGAGCCGGTGTCGGCGTGAACGCGACGGCCCAGTCGGGATGGGATCGGGTGAAGAGAAGATTGGTGTCGGAGGCATCGACGAGAACGTCGGCGCGCCTGGAGATGATGGCAAGCCTGGTCTCGTCATTGCTCGGCAGTCGAAGGATTTTGGCCTGCTTGACGGCGCCGGAGATGGCCTTGTCCTGGGCGGTACCGGACATGACGGCCAGCGTTATCTCGGGGCGGTCGATATCGGCGACGCTCTTCGGGCTGCCCTGGATCTTCGGGTTCGCCTTGTTGTAGGCGAGCGAGATCTCGTACTGCATCGCTGGAATGGAAAAGTTGACCGCCATGGCGCGGGTCGGCGTGCGGTTCAGCGCAAGAGACATGTCCCACTTGCCCGCCTGCAGGCCGGCGACGATGTTGTCCCAGGTGGTGTCGACGAATTTTGGCTCCACGCCGAGAACCTTGGCAAATTCTCGGCAAAGGTCCGCAAAGAAGCCTGAATACTCGCCGGTGCCGGGGTCGCGCATCACATAGGGCGCTGCGACAGCAGCACCGCAGCGCAGGGCACCGGATTTCTGCACACCCTGCCAGAAGCTGCCGCCCGGCTGCGCTTGGGTCGTGCTCGCCGATAGGCCGACGATCACAGCAACCGCGGGTAGCGTCCGCTTCACGGACGCGAGCCATTTCGGGGACATGACGCCATCCTCTCCTGTTCCCGGTTGGGCCTCGATGGGCCTTCGAGCAGCGGCCTTGAGCGGCCGTCTTCTGTCGTCTTTTTGTCGACACGGTGCGTTATGACGTCAATGTGTCGACATAGTCAAGACGAAAAATCACATGTCGACAAAAATGCCGGCGGGGTATATCGTTCACCGGTTGCACAAGCTGCAAACCCACTGGGGAAGAATCGCGCATGAGTTCTGAGATCGAGGGCAAGCGCCCCAAAGGCTCCCGGTGGAAGAACGTCTACGAGACGCTGCGGACCGAGATCCTGTCCTTGGCGCTTCCGCCGGGGCAGCTTCTCGACGAGACGACTCTTGCGGAACGCTTCGACCTGTCGCGCCAGCCGGTGCGCGAGGCCCTGATCCGTCTCGCGGGCGAGGAGCTCGTCGTCACGCTGCCCAACCGGAGCACGATCGTCGCCCCGATCGACATCGCCACCTTTCCCAAATATGTCGAGGCGCTGGACGTTGCCCAGCGGATCAACACCCGCTTGGCCGCGGAGCTGAGGTCAGAAGCCGATCTCAAGATCATAGCACGACGCCAGCGCGAGTTCGTGGCGGCGGTCAAGTCGGGCGATCATCTTGCCATGTCGGAGGCCAACAAGCGGTTCCACATGGCCGTCGCCTCTGCCGGCCGGAATCCCTATCTGGCCAGCTTCTACGAGCGCCTCCTCGACCAGGGGCGACGCATGCTGCACATGCATTTCGAATTTCTGAAGCGCACGCAGAATGGCTATCTACTGACCGACGAGCACGATCAAATGCTCGCTGCCATCAAAGCGAAGGACGTCGAGCAGGCCGACGCCCTGGCTCATGCTCATACACGGCAGTTTCGCGACAATTTCATCGACTTCATGAAGGAGAACTACACCTCTGATGTGGCGCTGAACCAGATACGGGCCGCGGAATAGACGGGATGCCCAGCGAGATATCGATGGCCGGTCCCTGGTGGACCGGCCGAGACGGCTGGTTTCCCTCGGTCGGCGGCGGCACCATATCGGCAGGATGCGCGCAGGGATCACCATCGAGGTCCCGGCTGTCGACCGTGTCCGCCTGGAGGCGGTCGTCGCCGACCGCAACGGCTTGCGGAAGCAGGTCGGGCGGGCCAGCATCACCTGGCCACCGCCGAGGGCCCGGGCACCGACGCGATCGTGCGCGCACCGGCAAGAGCAAGCCGTGCGTCTGGCGCTGGCAGGCGCGGTTCGCGGCCGAGGGCGTGGCCGGGCTCCTGCGCGACCAGACCCGCCCACCCGGCATGCCGCCGTCGTGGCCGGCATCGGCTCGGAACAGTGGCCGGCTCGAGATCGGAACCCCTGGCCGGTGTAGGCGCGACCCGAATACTCGCCGGAAGAGCTACTCGCATTTTCCCCAGGTGGCCGGCAAGGCGTGAACGCCCAGCCTGCGCCGCGGAGGGGCGGGCGGCACTCCCGATCGCCGATGGTCCCTCCTCCAGCCGGAGGACACGGGACGGTGATCAAGCCTGGGGAAGCCATCATGATCCTGGAGCTGCATCGGCAGGCCCGTCCGTCTCCATCATCGCCCGCCGGCACGACGCAACCGCCGCGCTCGGGCTCGAGGAGAGGCGCAAGCTGCCGGGCGAGGTGCTTGCGCGCCATATCGCCATGAGCTCGTTGAGCCCGGACGGGACCAGAGGATCGGCGCGGTGCCAGACCGAGGCGTCGTCGGTGCGCTGGCGACGGAGGAGCAGCCGCCGCGCGATCGGGCGGTCGATCGCCGCCTTGATTTCGGCCGCGCGGTCGCGACCTCGACATGGAGTGCCCACCACGTCGCCGCGTGCTGGAGATAAGGGGCGTGCTTCAGGACGAGTCTGCCCAGGCCCGTAAGCTCGGCGGCTGCGCAGCCGGGCCGGCGGGCGGCAAGGCCCGTCACCTGCAGCTGATGCCGATCGCCTTCGCCATGTTCTGGCCGACACCCAAGGCGTCGGCGGTCTTCAGCGCCTCGAACGAGGTCTCGGACTCCTCGACGACGAGCCTTAGGCCCTTCGTGAGCCGGCCCGGCCGGACGAAGGTCTCGTGGCCGCCGACCCGCGCCATGATGCTCCTCGGCACGGGGGAGGCCAGCGACGCCTGGCCGGCGATATCAGGGAAGCGTGGGTTGCTGGTGTTGCCGGCACGCCCGGCAGGAGCACCGTTGACGATGACGTCCGGCACCGCGGCACGGACGGCGGTCTCGAACGCGTCGCGCAGACCCATGCGTCGCGGCCTTTCATATCGGTGTCGAGGGTCATCCGAGCCCGTTTCGTCGTGGCGAGGCTGCCACGATCGTCGGATCCGTCGGGCTCGAACGGAATACTCCAGCGTCATCCCTGCAGCCACTTCTCGAGCGCATCCTCCTTCGGCAGACCGCCCGTATGGACGAGCTTGCCCTCGATCGAAATGCCCGGTGTGGACATCACGCCCGCCATGGCGATGGATTTCGGGTCGGTGACCTTCTCGACCTCGACATCGATCCCGAGCTTCGCCGCAGCTTCCTTGATCATGGCCTCGGCCGTTTCGCAGCGCTTGCAACCGGGACCATAGACCTTGACACTCTTCATCGTTTTTTCCGTTTCAGAACATCAGGTTGAAGAGGAAGCCCACGGCCAGGATACCGCTTCCCACCACGCCGACGAAGACGGCGATGAGGCGCAGCGTCAGAACCTGGCGCAGGATGATCATTTCAGGCAGCGAGAGCGCGATCACGCTCATCATGAAGGCGAGCACCGTGCCGACCGCTGCCCCCTTGCCCAGAAGCGCTTCGACGATGGGAATCACGCCGGCCGCATTGGTGTACATCGGAATGCCGATGAGCACCGCCGCCGGCACCGACCACCACGCATCGGCTCCCATGATGCGGGTCATCAGCGCCTCCGGAAAATAGCCGTGGATCACCGCGCCGATACCGATCCCGATGACGATCCAGATCCAGACCTTGCCGAAGATCTCGCGCACCGCCTCGATGCCGAACTTGAGCCGATCGACATGGTCAAGTCGGTCGACCGCCACTGCGGCCTGCACGGCTGCGCCGCGGTGAATGTCGCGCACCCAGTCCTGCAGCCAGTTCTCGAGCTGGAAGCGCCCGATCACCCACCCGGCGACGATCGCGATACCCAGGCCGAACGTCAGGTAGGTCAGCGCGACTTGCCAGCCGACCAAGCCGAAGAGCAGCACGAGCGCCACTTCGTTGACCATCGGCGCCGCGATCAGAAAGGAGAAGGTGACGCCGAGCGGAACGCCTGCCGAGACGAAGCCGATGAAAAGCGGAACTGCCGAGCAGGAACAGAAAGGTGTCAGTATTCCAAGGCTTGCGGACATGACATTGCCGACCCCTTCGCGTTTGCCCGACAGGATCGCGCGGGTCTTTTCCGGGCTGAACCAGCTGCGGATCACGCCCATCACGAAAACGATCAGCGCAAGAAGCATCATGACCTTGGGCACGTCATAAAAGAAGAAGGCGATGGCCTCCCCGGTATGGCCGTCACGCGCGACCGGCAACAGCGACGTCACATATTCCGAAAAGGGAACGAGTTGGCTGTAGGCGATTCCCCACGCGACGAGCGCCAAGACAAGGCCCGTCCACCATTTCAGGAGGCGGTTGAGGTTTTGCCGGCCGTGCTCGACCGCCATCGTTTCGGAGGTCATGCGGCCACCCTTTTGTTTGCTCCTGTCGCGACCATGACGGCATCGACGATGCGCTCAACGCTGCGCGGCAAATCAGGATTGCGCCGATAGCGCACCCACTGGGCATCGCGCCGGTCAAGCACCAGACCGGCGTCGCGAAGCACTTTCATGTGCCGCGACATTCGCGACTGGCTCGTGTTCAGGCGGTCCATCAGCTCGCAGACACAATGCTCGCCGCCATCCCATATGGCCTGCAACGCCCCCAGCCGGGTGGGTTCCGCCATGGCCGCCAGAATCCTTGGGATGTCCATCAACGCATCCTCGCTCTTTTGCGCATATGCGCATATTAGCATTTTCTTAATATATCCTCACGCCGCTGTCAATCCGATTGTCGCCGCTGGCTTGCGATGGGGGATGCAGCTGAGGGAGTGCGACCTTCTTCATGGACCCGACGACAGGGGATTCAGCCATGACAGACAGGTCAGGAATATTCCCGGGCCGTCTCCGCTCCCGATGTGAGAAACATCGCGAACGCCCGCGTCCGTTGCCGGCGCATCCTCGCGAATCTGGAAGAATCAGAGCAAACTTCTTCGAATTGGCGGAGGGAGCGGGATTCGAACCCGCGAGGGGCTCATCACCCCTACACACTTTCCAGGCGTGCGCCTTCGACCGCTCGGCCATCCCTCCGGAAGCGGGCGGAACATAGCCGCAGGCTCGGCGGGCTGCAACAGCCGGTTGCAGGGGGCGATCCTGCAGCAGGATCAGGTGGCATCGCGGCGCGGGGTGAGCGCCGCGAGGCGGAACGGCCTGACCTCGATCCGCTGCCACACGCCCTGCACGACATAGGGATCCCGTGCCAGCCAGGCGTCGAGGGCGGCGCGGTCGGGAAAGTCGACGATGACGGCCGAGCCCGTCATCACCCCCGCCTCGTCGAGAATGGCACCGCCCGCGACGATCTCGCCCCGCTCCACCATCGGCCGGATGAAGGCGAGATGGGCCGGGCGGGCGGCCTGACGGCGGGCGGGCGCTTCGGGGTCGGTGCCGTCGTGGGCGATGACGAGGAACTGGGGCATTCTGGCACCTTCGTGCTCGGATCGGTGCGCTCAGTCTAGCACGGATGGCGGCCGCTGCCCTCCCATCGGGCCGAGTCGGCGCAGGCGACGGAACGCATGCCAGCCGATGAGCACCAAGGTCGCGAGCGCCAGCAGGACGAACAGAAGGAGCATCGCCGCCGCGCCCAGAATGCCCTGGAGCGTGTCCCAGAAACCGAACTGGGCGACGAGGATGGCGAGCAGCAAGAAGATGATCACCGGCATGGAGTCGCGTACCTCGCATGTCTTCCGGCCGAACGGCCGCGCGCAGGATCAGCGGCCGAGCCCGCGGGCAGGTTCCATGCCGCTCGCGATCGCCGTTGCAGGCACCGGCCGATCCGCCCTAAACCGCTGCCAGGCAGACAGGATCCTCACCCTTGCACCTATCCGATCTCGACCGCTCGTTCCTCGCCGGCGAGGCTGGCCCCGCCGCCCGGTTCGCGATGGAGCTCCTCGTCCGCTTCGCGGCAGCCGTGGGCGCTCCGGCACTCCTCGACATCACGCGCGCCCACGTCGACGGCTGCCTCCACCACGGCGCCGTCAGCCTCGATTTCGTCGAGCATCTCGTCGCCGGACGCGGCCGGGTGCGGGTGCCGACCACGCTGAATGTCGGCTCGATGGACCTGATCCACCCGGAGCTCGTGCGGATGGAGGAGCCCGCGCGCTCGGCCGGCCGGCGGCTGATGGAAGCGCACCTCGCCCTCGGATGCGAGCCCAGCTTCACCTGCGCTCCCTACCAGACCCGCTTTCGCCCCCGCTTCGGCGAGCAGATCGCCTGGGGCGAATCGAACGCGATCGTGTTCGCGAACGCGGTCATCGGCGCGCGCACCAACCGCTACGGCGACTTCATCGATCTCTGCTGCGCGCTCACCGGCCGAGCCCCTGCGTTCGGCCTCCATCTCGATGCGAACCGGCGCGGCGAGGTGCTCTTCCGGCTCGAAGGCTTCCCCGCCTCGCTCGCGGCGACCGACTCGCTCTTCGTTGCCGTCGGCCACATCGTCGGCACGCGCGCCGGCGGCCGCGTGCCGGTGATCGAGGGCCTGCCGCCGCCACACGGCGAGGACCAGCTCAAGGCCTTGGGCGCCGTCGCCGCCTCCGTGGGCGCGGTCGCCCTGTTCCACGCCGTCGGCATCACGCCCGAAGCGCCGACCCTCGCCGACGCGCTCGGCCATCGTCGGCCCGCCGCCACGATCGCGATCGGGCCGGCCGAGCTGCGGCAGGCGCTGGCGGCGCTCTCGACCGTGCCGGCGGGCACGCCGATCACCGCCGTGAGCCTCGGCACGCCGCACTTCTCGCTGGCCGAGTTCCATCGCCTGATCCCTCTCCTCGCAGGGTTCAGGCCCGCTCCCGGCGTGGAGCTCTACGTCAGCACCGGCCGCGAGACGCTCGTGGCCCTCGCGGCGGCAGGGCTCGACCGCGCGCTCGAGCGGGCCGGCGTCACCCTGGTCGCCGACACCTGCACCTACGTCACCGCGGTGCTGCGGCGGCTCGACGGGGTCGTGATGACCAACTCCGGCAAATGGGCGCACTACGCGCCGGGCAATCTGGGCCTCGCCGGCGTGGCGTTCGGCGAGCTCGAGGACTGCATCGCCTCGGCTGCGGCGGGCAGGGTCGTGCGGAGCAGCCCGTGGTGAGCCTCGCCGCCCGCACGCTCGCCGAGGGCGAGGCGCAAGGCCGGCTTCTCGTGCTGGACACGCCGCTCAGCTTCTGGGGCGGGCTCGATCCCACCACGGGCCGGGTGATCGACCGCTCGCATCCGGCCTGCGGGCGCTCGCTCGCGGGCCGGATCCTCGTCATGGCTTCCGGGCGCGGCTCGAGCTCGTCGAGCTCGGTGCTGGCCGAGGCGATCCGGCGCGGCACGGCACCGGCCGGAATCGTCCTCGCCGAGCCGGACCCGATCGTCGCGGTAGGAGCGCTGGTGGCGCACCGTCTCTACCGCCTCGCCTGCCCGGTCGTGGTCGTTGCCGATCTCGCGCCGCTGCGGGAAGGGGGCACGGCGCGCATCACGGCACCGGCCGGAGCACCCGCGCGGATCGAGCTCACGGGCAGCACGGACGAGCCCGAACGTAGCAGCCCGGCCGTATCGTGACGGCGCAGCCGGGCCTGCGCCCGACTCGTGCCCTTCTGCCGGCCGGCACTCATTCCAGCCGGTCGAGCACCCCGATCAGGCGACCCAGCGCCTCGTCGAGCCGCTCGGTCGAGATGGCGAAGCACAAGCGCACGTGGCTCTCGTTGCCGTCGCCGAAGGTGTAGCCGGCGGCGATGCCGACCTTGGCCTCGGCGAGCACGCGCCGCGCGAGGGCGAGGCTGTCCGTCACCCCTTCGATGCGCGGGAAGGCGTAGAAGGCGCCCTCGGGCCGCAAGAGCCGCACACGCGGATGCCGCCCCAGCCGCTCCATGACGAGATCGGCGTTGCGGCGGCAGCGGGCGGTGAACTCGGCGACGAAGCCCTCGCCTTCCTCCAGGGCCGCGATGCCGCCGTACTGCGCGAAGATGGCGGCACCGGTGTTGTTGCACTCGGCCAGCACCGCCATAGAGGTCACGAGACTCTTCGGGTGCACCATCCAGCCCAGCCGCCAGCCGGTCATCGCCCAGGCCTTGGAGAAACCGTTGAGCACGAACACGGGCTCGTCCTCGCCCGCGAGCTCGAGGAAGGAGGGCGCCGGATCGGGTCCGGTCAGGACGTTGCGGTGATAGACCTCGTCGGCGATGAGCCCGAGCCCGTGCTCGCGGCACAGCTCGAGGAGAGCGAGCTGCTCCGCTCCCGACATCACCCAGCCCGTCGGGTTCGAGGGGCTGTTGACGTAGATCGCCTTGGTGCGCGGCGTGATCGCGGCCCTGACGGCGTCGAGGTCGAGATGCCAGCGCTGGGGACCCTCGAGCAGCCTGACGTCCACGTGAACGGCACCCTGCACGATGCAGGCCTGGCGCACGTTCGGCCAGTAGGGACCGATCAGGATCACCTCGTCGCCGCGGGATGCCAGGCACTGAAGGGCGATCACCACGGAGAGCATGGTCGAGCCCGGCACGGTGATCCGGTCGGGATGGAGCTCGAGGCCGTAGAGCCGCTGGTGGTAGCGCGAGAGCGCCTCGCGCAAGGGCAGAACGCCGCGCGGGTAGTTGTAGAAGGTGCGCCCCTCGTCGAGCGCTCGCTGCGCAGCCGTACGGATGAAGGACGGGGTGACGATGTCGCTCTCGCCGAACCAGAGCGGGATGACCTCCGGGTCGCCTAGAGCACCCGCCGCGACCCGCGTGATGCCGCTCAGCTCGAGCGCCGCGATTTCTGCCCGAATCGGTCCCATCGTCGTCCTCGTCCGACCTGACGGGAGAGCGTTAGCCGAGCCGTGAAGGCTCGGCAACCGCCGGCTCCGGGCCGAAGGCTAATCCGGGATTTCGGCGCCGCGGCCGACGCGTCGGAGCTCCTCCACGAAGTCCGGTCGCACCTTCGCCTGCAGGCGGTAGTGATCCTGGAGCGCTGCGACGAGGCGGCCTTCGCGGCCCAGGATCTCGTCCGCGAAGCCCACCATGCGCGAATTCGGCCAAGCCTGCGGCCGGATACGGCGCAGGCGGGCGAAGATCGCGGGCTCCTCGCCCACGGGCGTGTGGCGGGCGAGCAGCGTGGCGAGCGCCGCCGTCGAGCGCGACACGCCGGCATGGCAATGGACGAGGAGATGACGCAGCGCCTCCCCCGCACGGTCGAGCTCCTCCCCGAACGCGACGAGGGCCTCGACGTCCTCTCGCTCCGGCGCCACCCAACCGGGCCAGGGTCCGATGATGTCGTGGAAGCGCAAGGTGAGCCGGTGGTGCGGGTCGAAGCGCTCGAAGGCGGCAGGTTCCGGATGGTCGGGGTCGAGGATGGAGAGCACGTGCGTGACGCCGCTCGTGGCGTGACCGAGCAGCTCGTCGATGCCGCAGACCGTGAGGCGGAGATCGGGGGCGAGAATGGTGGTGCGCATGACGGCGATCCGATGGCGGTTCGGCTGGCGAGGGTCTGGTCGTCCGTGCGACGGCCGGGCCACGGACAGCTAGCACGGATCACCGGTGGGAAGTGCAGACACGAACGGGGGGCCGGCTTGCAGCGGTGCCGGCCGCCCTGATCGTGCGCAACGAGTACCGGGTGCAGAAGGAGAAGGCCGAGATCACGACGTCCGCCCTGGCGCGGGCTTTCGAGGAAAGCGTGCTGCGCTTCATGAAGGATCTCGACCGGCTGGCGCAGGACGCGAGCCGCCTCTACCTGCAGCACGCGCCCGAGGAGCTGCCGGCCCTGTTCAGGGAGCGGGCCTCGCTCGAGGAGGCGGTCCTGCAGGTGTCCGTGATCGGGCCCGACGGGCGGCTGGTCACGACCAGCCTCGGCATGGAGCATGCCGGGATGGACCTCTCCGACCGGGAACATTTCCGCTACCATGCCCGAGGCGGCGGCGAGCCCGTCTTCATCAGCGATCCTCTGATCGGCCGGGCGAGCAAGCGCTGGTCGGTGCAGTTCACCCGCCGGATCGGCGATGCCGCCGGCCGGTTCGCGGGCGTGCTCGTGATCTCGGTCGACATCGACTACTTCAACGGCTTCTATCACTCGATCCACCTCGGCCCCGACGGTGCGATCACCATCATCAAGACGAACGGCATCGTGCTCGGCCGCTCGGTGGAGCAGGACCGGTTCGTCGGCCAGCGCGTCTCGCCAGCCGTAGTGCCGGGCATGCTCGAGCGCGGCGACGCGGGCAGGACGGTCCATCGCAGCCGGTTCGACCGGGTCGAGCGCATCACCGCCTGGCGCAAGATCCCAGGCTACCCGGTGCTCGTCACCTTGGGCGAATCGACCGCGAGCGCGCTCGCGAGCGCCGGCGCGCTGGCATGGCGCCTGGGGCTGGCAGCGCCCTCGGCCATCGCGGTGCTTCTGGTCGTGGGCTCGCTGTCGCGTCGGATGCTGATCACCCGTGCTCTGGCACGGCGGGCCAAAGCAGCGCTCCAGACCGGGCAGCGCGAGCGCGCCTTCCTCGATTCCGTGCTCGACACCACGGCAGCGCTGGTGGCGGTGTTCGACCGCGAAGGGCGGCTCACCCTCGCGAACAAGTGCTTTCGCGCCTTCGCCGGCGAGAAGGGAACGAGCGAGGGCATCTCGCTCCTCGCCCGGCTGTTCGCCGTCGAGCCCGAGGCGATCGATCTCGACGCCCTGCCCAATAGCTGCGACGCCTCGCTGCCGGACGAGGCCGGGCTGCGGCGCCACATCTCCTGGGCGATCACCACGATCCGCGACGAGCACGGGGATCCGCGACGAGCACGGGTGCTTGAGCCAGATCGTACTCTTCGGGTTCGACGACACCGAGCGCCGCGAGGCGGAGTTCGCGCTCTACCAGGCGAGCCGGCTCCTGACCCTGGGCGAGCTCGCTACTGGTCTCGCACACGAGCTCAACCAGCCTTTGATGATCATGCGCCTCGCCACGGAGAGCCTCGTGGCGGCACTCGCCGAGCCGGAGCTCGACCGTGCCTACGTCGAGGGCAAGGCCGAGCGGATCATGCGCCACGTCGCGCGCGCCGCGGCGATCGTCGACAACATGCGGATCTTCAGCCCGCGCAAGGAGCGGCGGTTCGAGCCGATCGACCTCGCGAGCGCCGTCGAGGGCGTGCTCGGCATGATCCAAGCCCGTGGGCCAAGGAACCGGGCTGGGTCTCGCCTTGAGCTACGGCCTCGTGCGCGACATGGGTGGAAAGATCGTGGCCGCCAACGGCCGGCACGGTGCCGTGTTCTCCGTGTATCTGCCCTTGGTCGAGGCGAAGAGCGTTCCGATGGCGCCGCTCTCGGCGGCGGCGCCGGCCTGAGCCCGAGGGCTCAACCGGCGAGCCAGCGCGAGAGCGGCAGCCGCTCCGGATCGCAGACCTCGCGCAGCGCATCGGCGAGGAGTCTGCGCAGACTGTCGAGACCCACGGTGAAGCGGCGGCCGTCGAGCCGGACCTCGAGCTCCCGCCCGTTCAGGAGAGCCTGGACCAGAGCATCGTAGTTGCAGGTCGCGAGCGTCGTGAGCGTCGTGCCACTGGCCTTGCGCCACTCGCTCGTGGCGAGCCCGAAGCGGACCGTCCGGCCGTCGATCACGATCTGACCCAAGCGCGGATCCTGCTCGCCGTCCCCGATCGGGCGAATCTCGACGATCTGAAGGCGAAGCGTGAACCGGTCGCCCTTGGCGGCGACCGTGATCGACAGGAAGCCGCCCTCGCCGCCCTCGAAGCAGATCGCCAGCCGGCCGATACGACCGCCCTGGCCGAGGGTCCTGGTCGGCAACCGCGCCCAAAGCTGCCCGCTCACACGGTCGGGCAGGGACGAGAGGGAACCGTGAACGACGTTCATGGCCTCCACCATCTCCAGACTGAACCTTCGTCGCTGCCGGCTTGGACAGCTTATGCCGGACCCGGCCATCGCCGCTCCGAAACGGAGGATACATGCTTCATTTCGGATGGAAAGGCAGTAAATGAACGAATGGCAATTTTTCGGTAATGGTGAGTAGGGGGAGGCGCCTCCGCCGCAGACCGGGGCGACGTCGGAGCGTCCGGCGCAACCGGACCGCCCCGACGGCTCGCACGAAGAGCATCGCCGGGCCGCGACGATCACGCGGCCCTGGTCGCATGAGGGTCAGCCGCCTCTGGACCAGAGCTCGCGGTAGCGGGCCGCGGCGCGCGGGTTCCTGCCGCTCGGGAAGATCTTGTATGCACCCCGATACGCCTGACTGTCGCCGTTGAAGTAGGATTCGTAGGCCATCACCGCGGCGTTGGCGCGGAAGAAGCGGTACATCTTCTCGATGAAGAACGGGTTGTCGAACCCGTTGTCCGGGCAGTGCAGCGAGGGATGATGATTCGACACCCCCCATTCGGGCACCGAGAACCGCTTGCCCTTGGCCTTGGCCCAGGCGAGCCAGGCGCCGAGCCCGACCGGATTGCCGTTGCCCTGGCGGACGTCGTAGAGCGCGTTCCAGTCGGCGTCGCTGCGGACCGCGGGGCAGCGGTCGTAGCGCTGCGTGCCGATCACGTCCACGTACTCGGCACCAGGATAGATATTGTCCTGGCTGTAGGGCAGGTTGCCGCGCGCCCCCATGTTGAAGTCGAAGACGAAGCTCTGGCCGGGCACGCTGCGCAGGACCTGGACCCAGCGGCGGAAGCAGTTCTTGTAGCTGCTGCCGTCGCCGAGCACGCCCCAGGGGAAGTCGCCCATCCGGTTCGCCTCCCAGCCCAGCCGCAGGATCGCATCGTCGGCGCCGGCGCTCACGAGGCCCTGGCCGACCCTGCGGATGTAGGTATCGAAGGCGCCGTTGGCGCAGGCGCCGAGCTGGCCGCGGGCCCTCTCCGGCACGAGCCCGACGCCGAGCACCGCCCGAGCACCCGAGCGAGTGAGCCCCCGGACGAACCCTACCTGGGTGAACTCCGCCCAGCCGTGGCGGATGGCGAGGAATCCGGTCTTGACGTCGAGCCTGCGGCCGCGCCAGGCCTCGAACGCGGAATCGACGCTGGAAGCGCCCGAGGCCCAGGGCAGGCCCGAGCGCCTGCCGCCCCAACCTCCGCCGCCGCCTCTCCTCCTGTACCTTGCTCTCTCCGCTTCGGCCGTATCCACGGCGGCCACATTCGTGACCTTCTCGACCGTACCGGGCAGGGCGGGATCCATGCAGTTCGCCACGGCATCGAGCTCGGCGCAGGACGATACCGGCTCGAGGACGGCGCTTCGATCCGTGCCGGGCAGATCGGGCGTGAGAAGAGCCGCTGGCGCCGGCTCGTTCGTGCCGAGCCCGGGGAGCGGGTCGGATCCGGGTGCTGCCGCCGATGCGGCGCCCGCGAGCCCGAGCGCGGCGATCAGGACGGACGCGCGCAGGGTACCGACCGGGAGGCAGGAGGCTCTTCCAAGGAAGGACTTCGGCATGATTTCTTCCCCTCGTGTCCGCATGAGGCGTCTTCGCCCAGCCGTTGTCGTTTTTGGTGATCCGGGGCGGTCTTTTACGGAACAACGGCAGAGAATGGCAGTTCAGAAATTAGCTCTTCCGTGCGTTAAGTTGGCCACAGCCATGTGCTTTGCCCGCAACGATATTCGCTCAAGCGGCCAAATCCATCCTGGAAGCGGGGATCATCAAGGCGGGGGATACGCCGGAAGGGAATTGGCACATTAACTCGCTGATAATACTCGCATTTGTATCACATGACTTTACCGAGACAGATACCATCTGCGAATTGATTGGCACTCGCCTGCATCCAACTCTCGATGAAAGCGTCAGTTCGTGATCTCCGCTCCACGAACGCTCTTTCCCCTTTCACGTGCCGAGGCGAGCATGACCCCCGAACCCGCACCGACGCTCCACCCTGCTGTCGACCGGCTCCGCACGAGCTGTTGCTGCGGCGTGTCGCCGCTGTGGCGAGTGTGCATCATCCTGATGGTCGCGGCTTGTCTGTTACTGCCACCCGGCATGGCCGTCGCTCAGACACTCCCGGCGCCGGCAGCCGCCGACCGGCAGGCGGACCTTCAAGCGCTCGACCGTGTCCTCGGCCTTCTCGGCGACGACGCGCGCCGCTCGGCCCTGATCGCCGAGCTGAAGCAGCTCCGCGCGAGCCTGGCCACCTCCGACGATCAGCACAAGGCAGGGGGCACAGCGAACGAGGAAGGTCTGATCGGCGCCCTCGCGACCGGGATCGCCGGCATGGGGCGGGATCTGCCGGCGACGGGCCTCGGGACGGCGCTCGACCGGCAGGTAGGCGACGCGCTGGATCAGCTAGGCGACCGGCTGGCAGCCGGCCTGCGGGATCACCGGATCGAAAGCTTCCTTCTGCAGGCCGTGCCGGGCTGGATGGCGGCCATCGTTCTCGCCTGGGCCATGAAGGCTTCGCCTCTGGTGCGGCGTGGCCGGATCGTGCGCATCGACGCCTGCCGCGCGCGGGCGCGCGGGCGCCGACTCTTACGCATGACCGCCACGAGCAGCCTGCGCGAGCTTCTCCCGCTCGCCTGTGGCGCGATCGTGCTGGGCGCATGGCCGGCCACCGGCCTGCTCGCTCCGGATCGAGGTCCGCTCTTTCTGACCCTGGCCATGCCGGTGCTGACAGCCGTCTTCGTGAAGCAGATCGGTCTGCACGGCCTGATGCTGCTGGCACCGCTGCGCACCTGGCGGGTCGTCGGCTACGCGCAGCAACGGGTGGTGCCCTGGCTCGCCCTGCTCGCGGCGGCGGCCGCCTGCGGCGGCATCCTGCGCAGCCCGCCGCTGCACGAGGTCCTCGGCCTCCGTGCCGCCGGACTCCTGGCGCTCGTTGCCGACATCCTGGTCGCCGGCCTCGCTGCCGCGTTCATTCTCCGGCATCGGCGGGTGGTCCGCTACCTGCTTATGGGCCGCAGGCTGAAGCCACAGGAGGAAAAGGCGCTGAACCCGCTCCGGCGCGTGCTGCGCCGGATGGCCCGGCGCTGGCACGTGCTGGCCCTCCTGCTCGTGGCGACGAACCTCGCGGCACGGCTGCTCGGGCTCGGTGACGGCCATTTCTTCCGCAACGCGATGCTGGCCGTCCTCGTCATCGCCCTGGGGCTCGTGGCGGTGCCGGCGCTCGACGGCGCCATCGATCGCTCCGCCCGGCATCTCCGGCGCGGGCGCTCGGGCACGGTGCGCCGGATCATCGTGCGTCTGCTCGAGCTGCTCCGCCTCGCCGGGCACGTCGCAATCTCGGCGGTTCTTCTGATCGTGGTTCTGGAGATCTGGGGGTTCGCCGTCTGGGACTGGCTGCAGAGCGACGTCGGCGCCGCCATCGTGCGATCGCTCCTGTCGATCCTGACCGTCGCCGCGCTCGCCTGGACGTCCTGGATCGCGATCGACAGCGTCATCGCCGAAGCGCTCGCTCCTTCCGACATCGAAGGCCAGCTCAGGCCGAGCAGCAGCCGCGCCAAGACCCTCCTGCCGTTCCTGCGCAACCTCGCCTTCGTCACCATCTGCCTGCTCGCCGGCATCACGATCCTGGACGATCTCGGCGTGAACGTGGCCCCGCTCCTCGCCGGCGCCGGTATCGTCGGCCTCGCCATCGGCTTCGGCTCGCAGCAGCTCGTGCAAGACCTGATCACCGGCCTCTTCATCCTGTTCGAGGACACGATCGCCGTGGGCGACGTGATCGACACCGGAGACCGCGCCGGCGTGGTCGAGGCGCTGACGATCCGGACGGTGCGGCTGCGCGATGGCGACGGAGCGCTGCATGCGATTCCGTTCAGCCAGATCAAGGCCTTGAAGAACCGCTCGCGCGACTATGGCGTCTACACCGTCAAGGTCACGGTGGGCTACGACGCCGACCTCGTGCAGGTGATGGACGTCATGCGCGAGATCGGCGCCGGGCTGCAGAACGACCCGCGCTTCTCCTGGAGCATCCTCGCCCCGCTCGAGGTCTGGGGTGCCGACGAGTTCACCGTGCAAGGAGTCGTGGTGACGGGAGGAATCCGCACCCGGCCGCTCCAGCAATGGACCGTCGGGCGCGAGTTCAACCTGCGCCTCAAGCAGCGCTTCGACGAGCTCGGCATCCTGATCGCGATCCCCCGGATGTCGCTCGTCCCCCCTCACGCGCGCGTGGATGCCGACGGCGACCGGCCAGCGACAGCACCGGCCGCGGCCGGTGCCTGAGCCGCTTCAGCGCCCGGCGGACCAGAGCTGCTGGTAGCGCGCCGCAGCGCGCGGGTTGTTGTAAGCCGGGAAGATCTTGTAGACCCCGTCCGGGAACGCCCGGCCACCACCGTTGAAGTAGGATTCGTAGGCCATCACCGCGGCATTGGCGCGGAAGAACTCGAACATCTTCTGGATGAAGAACGGGTTGTCGAACCCGTTGTCCGGGCAGTGCAGCGAGGGATGGTGGTCGGAGACACCCCACTCGGGCACCGAGAACCGCTTGCCCTTGGCCTTGGCCCAGGCGAGCCAGGCACCCAGCCCGACCGGATTGCCGGTCTCCTGGCGGACGTCGTAGGCGGCCTGCCAGTCGGCGTCGCTGCGGATCGCGGGGCAGCGGTCGTAGCGCTGCGTGCCGATCACGTCCACGTACTCGGCACCAGGATAGATGTTGTCCTGGCTGTAGGGCAGGTTGCCGCGCGCCCCCATGTTGAAGTCGAAGGTGAAGGCCTGTCCGGTCACGCTGCGCAGGACCTGGACCCAGCGGCGGAAGCAGTTCTTGTAGCCACTGCCGTCGCCGAGCACGCCCCAGGGGAAGTCGCCCATCCGGTTCGCCTCCCACCCCAGCCGCAAGATCGCATTGCCGGCACCCATCGCGACCAGGCTCCGGCCGATCTTGCGGATGTGATCGTCGAAGGCGCCATTGGCGCAGGCGACGAATTGACCACGGGCGCTCTCGGGCAGCATGCCGGCTGCGATCACCGGCGTGTAGCCGGCGCGGACGATCGGCCTGATGAAGCTGGTCTGGGTGAGCTCCGCCCAGCCGTAGCGGATGGCGAGGAAGGCGGTCTTGACGTCGAGCCTGCGGCCGCGCCAGGCCTCGAAGTCGGCGCCGGCGCTGGAAGCGCCCGACATCCAGGGCAGACCCGAGCGCCTGCCGCCCCAGGTCACCTTCTCGGCGGCCGGCGCTGCAGCCGCCGGCGAGGGCGTCTCGCCCGCCGAGGCGAGCCGCTCGGCACCTCCGCCGGGCAGCGCCACGTCCAGACAGACCGCCCCGCCCTCGAATTCGGTGCAGGAGGCGACCGGCTCGAGCGAAGCGCTGTCCTCGGATCCTCCCGACATGCCCGCCTTCGCGGCCAGGATCGCGATCCCGACGGTGCCGGGCTCCATCACCATCGCAGACGACCTCGCATGAGCCGCTGCCACGCCGCCGGCGAGCATCAGAGCCGGGACGACAGCGGAGGCGCGGCGCAGCAGAGCGCGCAGTCGTGGGCTTTCGTTCATGAAGGCAGCCGACATCGGTCGTTCCCCGTGACGTGATCTTCGTTGGTGGCCTGCTCGGCCTGCCCCGCAAGCACAAAGCGGCTGCGATCTTCTTATTTAAGCTTCAAGGTAGAATCAGGGCGCAAATGATCCCTGCAGCGGATGGCTGCCCTTACGACGTGTGGCTCGGCTGCTACAGCTCTCGTGATGAAAGCGATGAAACCGCGGAAACGCGGAGGCCATCAGGATGCAGGAACGCCACAATCCTGCCCGGCAAGGCCACCCGCGGCCTGGAGCCGCAGGCGACGGCCAAGACGGCTGCGCGGCTCCTCGCCTACTCGCCCCGGTCGATCGGCGCAGCGGCATAGCGCCGGCCCCGCGTCTCCTCGCTGCCGAGCAGATCGGCGCCGGAACTCGCCGTGCCCGTGCCGGCCACCATGCCCGTGGCACCGCTGCCCGAGGTCGTCGAAGCATCGCTTCCGGCACCCGTCGGTAACGTCCTGCCATGGCCCATGGTCGTGAACGGCGAGTTGGTATGGCCGGCATCCGGCCGCCCGAGAACGCGCACCCGCAGATTGTTCTGCACGTAGTGGACCCCGCGCGTGTCCTCGGCCAGATCCTCCGCCTTGCGGCGGGCGAGGCGGGAATTGACCATGCCTTGCAGCGTCACCTCGCCGTCCTTCACCAGCACCTCGATGTCGGTGGCGTCGATGTCGGGGTCGTCGGTCAGCCGGTCGTTGATGTCCTCGGCGACCCGCTGATCGGAGCGGCGATAGCCCTTGGGCCCGCGCCCGCGGTGATCCTGATCGATCCGCTCGATGATGGCGTCCTCGTCGAACGGGGCAGCGACCTCCTCGACCGAGCGCTCGGGCATCCCGCGCTGGCCGGTCATGGTATTAGCACCGCGCTCGCCCGGATCGTAGGCGCGGCGCCCCTCCAGGCTGGGCCGCTGATAGCCGCCGCCCGGCATCACGGCGCGGATGCCGCGGTCCCAGTCGTGGTAGGCGTCGCGGCGGACGGACGTGCCGCGCTCGGCGGTGCGGGCATAGCGGTACTCGGCCCAGCGGCCCCGGTCGGCATCGTTCTCGGGCCAGAAGTTCCGTGGCGGCATGATGGCTCGCTCCCGCTGCTGTCTGCACTGGAAGGAGAAACGCCCCGACAGCCGGGGCGTTTCGTGCGGGATCCGGCCTCTTCGGCCGCTCAGCCGAGATGCCCTTCCTCCTGGCTCGAACCGGGCCCGGTGCCGGCGTTGCGGTTCGTGCCGGTGGCGGTGGAGTAGCCGATGCCGGTGGTGCTGGTGACGCCGGGAGCGGCACCGCTGCGCCCGCCGGTGGTGCCCATCGCAGGCGAGCCCGCGGCACTGCCCGAGAGCGCGCTGACCCCGGCACTGCCCATGCCGGCGTCGAGCCCGCCCAGAGCGCTGCTCGAGGTAGCACCCTCGTAGATCGGCGGCCGGCCACGATCCTGCCGCTGCCGCACGCGCAGATTGTTCTGGACGTAGCTGACGCCCGAGACGCTCTCGGCGATATCCTCGGCCCGGCGCCGCGCCCGGCGGCTGTTCACCGTACCGTCGAGCGTCACCTCGCCGTTCTCGACCCTGACCTCGATGTCGCTGGCATCGATCCAGGCATCGTCGGTGAGCCAGTCGCTCACGTCCTCGCGAATGCGCTCGTCGGAGCGGCGATAGCCCTTGGGCCCGCGCCCGCGCTGGCCGCGTGCTCGGACATGGTGCTCGGGATGGATCTGGCCGCCGGGCTCGCCGCCGTCATAATCGGTGACGGCGTCGGCCGCGGCACGGGAGACACCACGGCCGGCATAGTCGCCGAGCCCGAAGCCGTAGCGGCTGTAGAACGCCCGCCGATAGGTCTCGCCCGGTGGCGGCTCGGGCTGCCAGTCCCGGTAGCGTCGTTCACGACCGGGATCATCGTAGCCGTAGAAACGGTGATCGGGCTGGTGGCGATAGGGATCGGCGCTGCTGCCCCCCTCTTCGGGACGCCCGTGGGATGCCCGCTCGGCCATCGCTGCTCTCCCCTGAGGATGGTGGTCACTCCAGGGTCGAGGAACCCGTGGCCAGGGGCCGGGTTCCGGCCGGCGCTAGGCCGCTCCTTCGGCCGTGACGGCCGCCGCGAGGGCCGGTGCCAGATCGCCTGCGGGCTCGACCGTGACGGAGCCGAGGCCGAGCCAGGCGCTCATGTGCGCGAGCTCGGCCGCGAGCGCCTCGGCCACCTCTCTCGCGTCGATGCCGGGCTCGCCGTGGGCGCTGCGGACGAGGAGACGGCCCCTGGCGCGATCGGCTTTGAGGTCGACGCGGGCGACGAGCCGATCGCCTTGCAGGAACGGCAGAACGTAGTAGCCGTAGCGGCGGCGCTCGGCCGGCGTGTAGATCTCGATCCGGTATCGGAAGCCGAACAGGCGCTCGGTACGCGCCCGCTCCCAGATCAGAGGATCGAACGGGGCGAGGAGTGCCGTCGTTTGCGCTCGGCGCGGGATCGTGATGTCGGCGGCACGATAGGCCGGCTGGCGCCAGCCTTCGACCTGGACGGGCACGAGCTCCCCGGCCTCGACCAGCTCCTGGAGCCGCGCCCTCGCATCCGCCACGGGCAGCCGGAAATAGTCGCGCAGATCGGCTTCGGTGGCGATGCCGAGCGCTGCCGCCGAGCAGCGCAGGAGCTCGCGCTGGGCATCGGCCGGATCGGGCGTGGGTGCCGAAAGGATCGCCTCGGGCAGGACTCGCTCGGGCAGGTCGTAGAGGCGCTCGAAGCCGTTGCGGCGGCCGGCGGCAGTGATCCGGCCGGTCCAGAACAGCCATTCCAGCGCCGTCTTGCCGTGGTTCCAGCCCCACCAGCCGCCGCGGCGGCTGCCGGGATCGGGCAGGTCCGAGACCCCGAGCGGTCCGCGGGCGCGGACCTCGTCCAGCACCCGGCGAACCAGCTCCGGCTGCTCGCGGCCGAGCGCCGCGATGCCGGACCACACCCCTTCCCCCGCCTCGGCGCGCGCCATGCGCCAGCGAAGGAGCGGCTGCAGCTCGACCGGGAGGAGCGAGGCTTCGTGCGCCCAGTATTCGAACAGCGTGCGGCGGCTGCGCCGGGCCGGAGCGCCGTCGTGGCAGGCCAGCCGGTCCAGAAGTGCCCGATCGTAAGCGCCCTGCCGCGCGAACAGCGGCAGATAATGGGCGCGGGCGAGCACGTTGACCGAATCGAGCTGCAGGAGAGCGAGCCGCCGGATGGCGCGGCGCAGCCCCGCCGCATCGGGCGGGTGCCGTGGCCGAGGACGGGCGAGCCCTTGCGCCGCCAGCGCCAGACGACGCGCCTCTCCAAGAGAGAGCGCATCGCTGCGCTTGGGTGGCGGTACGAGCCCGGGCAAGGGGCAGAGGACGGCTAGCTCTGCTGGATCGCGCTGAGCTGCCAGCTTCCGCCGCGCGGGCGGCGGAAGGTCCAGAGCTCGGTGACCTCGGTCGGGCGGTTCGGGTCACCCTCGACCACACGGCCGGTGGCCCGCTCGATCGTCCAGTCGACGAGTGAGAAGCGCATCGCGACGGTGCAGTAATCCACTCCATCCTCGCGCCAGGATTCAGCCACGTCACCCTGGAGCAGGCGCACGTCCTTGATCCGGTTCACGACGCCGCGGCCGGCATTGTCGGCGAGCTCCTCGGCGAGATAGGAGACGATCTCGGGGGTCGCGATGCTGCGCAAGGCTGCGACGTCCTCTTCGCCGTAAGCCTTCTGGACGGCCTGCAGCAAGCGCTCGAACGTGTCGAGATCGGCCTGGGTGATGGGGATCTCCTCGCGGCTGCGGCCCGTGGCCATACCGCCGGCCGGGGCCGTGCGCGCAGAGGCCGCGGCCGGCCCGCTCGTCGCCGTGCGCGGGAAGATGCCGGGCCCGCCCCCGAGATGGCTGCCGGCACCGGCGAGGCCGGGCTGGGTGCGACGCTGGAACCAGCGGAACGCCAGCCGCGCGAGGAAGACGATGAGCGCGACCTGGAGCAGGAGCCCGAGGATCGAGCCGAAGCCGCCGATGCCGCCGAACAGGCCGTAGCCCAGGAGCATGCCGATGAGGCCGGCCCCGAGGAGCCCGCCGAAGAAGCCGCCACGGTTCGAGAAGAAGCCGGGACGCGGCGCCATCGGGGGCGCGGGCCGCTGGAAGCCGGGGTTGACGGTCGGGCCGGGCTGGGTGACCGAGCGGTCGATGGGAGCTGCCGGCCGTGGCGCCGTCGGCGTCGAAGGCGGGAGCTGGAAGGTCCGCGAGCCGCGGCTGCCGAAGCCGCTGCTCCCGCGGCCAGCACGCGCCTCGGCCTGGCCTGCGGCCAGGAACAGCGCCGCCGTGGCCACGATCAGGGCACGGGTCAGGGGCTTCTCGAGCGAAACGTTCATGCACCGCCTCCGAACGCCGCCCGTGAGCGGGCGGGCTCGCTCTCCATATGGGAAGCCGGATCCGCTTGCGGAACGGCCAGTGGGATCAGCGGTTGCTTGCGGCGAGGATCTGGGTGCCGAAGCCGTGCTCGGTGAACAGCTCGAGCAGGATCGCGTGTGGCACGCGGCCATCGAGGATGACGGCGGCCTCCACGCCGCGGTCGACGGCATCGAGGCAGGTCTCGATCTTGGGGATCATGCCGCCGCTGATGACCCCTTCCGCGATCATCCGGCGCGCATCGTCGGCCGTGATCGTCGGCAGGAAGCGCTTCTCGGCATCCAGCACGCCGCGCACGTCGGTCAGCATGAGGAGCTTTCTCGCCCTGAGCGCCCCGCCGATGGCGCCGGCAGCGGTATCGGCGTTGATGTTGTAGGTCTGCCCGTCCTCGCCGACGCCCACCGGGGCGATCACCGGGATGATGTCGGTGTTCCGGAAGACCTCGAGGAGGCCGGTGTTGATCCGCTCGGGCTCGCCGACATAGCCCAGATCCACGACCTGCTCGATGCTGCTCTCGGGATCGCGCCTGGTGCGGGTGAGCTTCCTCGCCTCGATCAGGCGGCTGTCCTTGCCCGAGATGCCGACCGCCTTGCCGCCCGCCGCCTGGATCGCGGTCACGATCTCCTTGTTGATCTTGCCGGCCAGGACCATCTCGACCACCTCGACCGTGGCCTCGTCGGTGACGCGCAGGCCGTCCACGAAGCTCGAGGGGATCTTCAGCCGGTCGAGCATGGCCTTGATCTGCGGCCCGCCGCCGTGGACCACGACCGGGTTGATGCCGACCTGCTTCAGGAGCACGACGTCGCGCGCGAAGTCGCGCGCTGCCGTCTGGTCGCCCATGGCATGGCCGCCGTACTTGATGACCATCACCGCACCCTGATATCGGCGGAGATAAGGCAGAGCCTCGATCAAGGTCCTGGCGATCGCGTGCACTTCTTGGGTGTCGGCGTCGGAGCTGGCCGTGGTCATGGCGGGGTCGTGTCCGTCGGAGGTCGGGCGAGCTTGGCGATCGCGGCGCGCAGGAGATCGATGCCCTGCTGCTGCCGCGAGCTGGTGACGATGGGATGCGGCAGCGCTGCCGCGGTCCTGGCGAGCCGGCCCTCGAGGTCGCGGACCAGCTTCGAAAGGTCGCCGCCACGGACGAGATCGGCCTTGGTCAGCACCACCTGGAACGGCACGGCGGCCTTGGCGAGAAGGTCCATGACCTCCTCGTCGACCTTCTTGAGGCCGTGCCGGGCGTCGATCAGAAGGCAGACCCGCATCAGGTTGGGGCGGCCGCGCAGATAATCGAAGACGGCCCTGGTCCAGCGCTCGACCACCTCCTTGGGCGCCTTGGCGTAGCCGTAGCCCGGCAGGTCGACGAGCGTGAGGCGGCCGCCGGCGAGATCGAACAGGTTGATCTCCTGGGTGCGGCCCGGCGTGTTCGAGGTGCGCGCGAGACCGTTCCGGCCGGTAAGCGCGTTGATCAGGCTCGACTTGCCGACATTGGACCGACCCGCCATCGCGACCTCGGGCACCATGGCCGGCGGAAGCTGCCCGAGCCGCGCCACGCCCAAGAGGAACGTGGCCGGCTGCGCGAACAGCTTCCTGCCCGCCTCGATGCTCGCAGCGTCGTCGTAGCGGTCGGGGTCGCGAACGGCCGGGACCGGCTCGGGACCTGGGGCAGCGCTCACGTCGCCTTGACACCCATGCGCTTCATGATCGCCCACTGCTGCGCGATCGAGAGCGCGTTGTTCCAGCTCCAGTAGATGACGAGGCCGGCCGGGAAGGTCGCGAACAGGAAAGTGAACATCACCGGCAGGAACTGCATCACCTTGGCCTGGGTCGGGTCGGGCGGCTGCGGGTTCAGCTTCTGCTGCAGCCACATGGTGAAGCCCATGATGAGCGGCCACACGCCGATCATCAGCATGTGCGGCGGCGTGAACGGCAGAAGCCCGAACAGGTTGAAGATCGAGGTGGGATCGGGCGCGGAGAGGTCCTTGATCCAGCCGAAGAACGGCGCGTGCCGCATCTCGATCGTGACGAACAGCACCTTGTAGAGCGAGAAGAACACCGGGATCTGGATGAAGATGGGCAGGCAGCCCGAGACCGGGTTGACTTTCTCTCTCTTGTAGAGGTTCATCAGCTCCTGGTTCATCCGGACCTTGTCGTCCCCGTAGCGCTCCCGGAGCTTCTGCATCTCGGGCTGGAGCGCCTTCATCTTCGCCATGGCCCGGTACGACCGGTCGGCGAGCGGGAAGAAGGCGGCCTTGACGAGGAGGGTCAGGATCAGGATGGCAACGCCGTAATTGCCGACGACGGCGTGCAGCCAGTGCAGGAGATAGAAGATCGGCTTGGTCAGAAAGTAGAACCAGCCGAAGTCCACGGCTCGGTCGAACAGCGGGATATTCAGGCTCTTGGCATACTGGTCGAGCAGGGTCACGACCTTGGCACCGGCGAACAGCCGGTTGGTCAGCTCGACCGTCTGGCCCGGGGCCACGGTCACGGGCGCCCCGCGATAATCCGCCTGGTAGCGGTCGCCCTCGGCCACGTGGCGGAAGCCGCCCTTGAGGGCCAGGTCCTGCTGCGGGACGAGCGAGGCCAGCCAGTACTTGTCGGTGATGCCCATCCAGCCGCCGGTGCTGTCGAACTGGACCTGCCCTTCCTTGGCGACGGCGCTGTACTTGTACTCCTGGAGCGAGCCGTCGAAGACGCCGATCGGGCCCTCGTGCAGGATGTAGTAGCCCAGCGTGTGCGGCGTGCCCCAACGGCTGACGAGGCCGTAAGGATAGAGCGTCACCGGCTTGTCGGAATTGTTGGTGACGCTCTGCTTGACCGTGAACATGTAGTCGGGGTCGAGCTCGACGCGCTTGGCGAAGCTCAGGCCCTGGCCGTTGTCCCAGCGCAGCGTCACCGGGTCCTTAGCCGTCAGCCGCTCGCCTTCGGCCTGCCAGAGCGTATCGGCACCCGGCACCGCGATCGAGGCGTCGCCCGCGACCCAGCCGAACTCGGCGAAATAAGGATTGGGGCTGCCGGGCGGGCTCAGGAGCACGATCTCGGGCGAGCCCGGGTCCACGGTCTCGTGGTAATGTGCCAGCGTCACGTCGTCGAAGCGCCCGCCCTTGAGCGCGATCGAGCCGTGCACCGTACCGTTGTCGATCCGCACGCGCGGCGACTGGGCCAGGGCCTGCTCGCGGGTCATGGGCTGGCCCGGCACCGGTGCGCCGCCCGCACCCGGAATCTGGCCCGCCGGCGCCTCGCTGCCCGGAACCACCTGGGTCGCGGCGCTGCGCTCGGCCTCGGCCTGACGCTCGCGCATCCGGGGCGCTTCGTAGAAGTACTGGAACGCGAGGATGATCCCGACCGACAGCACGATCGCGAGGATCAGGTTGCGTTGCTCGCTCATAGCGGCGGAGACTCCTAAGAGCGGCCGCGCTCGGCGGCCGCCGGCGGGACCGGGTCGTAGCCGTGCCCGCCCCAGGGATGGCACCGGCCGAGGCGTCGCACGGCGAGCCAGCCGCCCCGGACGGCGCCATGCGCGCGCAAGGCCTCGATAGCGTATTCCGAGCAAGAGGGGCAGTAGCGGCAGTTCACGCCCAAAAGTGGCGAGATCAGCCACCGATAGGCGGTGACCAGCAGCGCCAGCAGCCGGGCGGCGACGCTCACGGCCGGCTCCGGCCGAGGCGACGCCCCATCTGCTCGATGGCCGCGACGAGCTCCTGCTGCAGGAGCGGAAACGGGCAGGTCAGAGCGGCGGGACGCGCCACCACGACATAATCGTGCCCAGGACGCGCCGGTCCGGGCAGGATCCGACGGAGCGCCTCGCGCAGGCGCCGGCGCGCGCGGTTGCGGATCACCGCCCCGCCGATCTTGCGGGTGACGGTAAGACCGATGCCGACGATATCGGCGCGCTCGGGCTCGGCGCGCCGGTTTCCCTGGAGCACGAACGCGTCGCGCGGCACGCGCGGACCGCGAGCCACGGCCAGGAACTCGCTGCGACGCCGAAGACGCGTCACCTTGGGCCCGCCCGCAGGCTCGGGCCCGGTCAAGCCGACAGGCGCTTGCGCCCACGCGCACGACGGGCGGCTAGGACCTTCCGCCCCCCGTTGGTGGCCATCCGGGCGCGGAAGCCGTGCCGGCGTTTGCGTACGAGCTTGCTCGGCTGATACGTGCGCTTCACGACGAGAACCTTCGATGTTCGGAATGACGAACGGAGACGGCCCTATACGCACAAGCTGCGAGGGTGTCAAACCGTAGCCGCCCGAAAGACGCGCGGGGCGAGCCGGAGATCCGCCCCGGCATCGGCCCCCTCCCCCGATCAGCGCTCACGGGCCGGCACGCACGGCCCCGAGCGACGTGCCCCTTGGATGGAAGCCGAGGCTACCCTAAAAGAATCCGGACGGACAAGCCACGGCGTGCGCGCCGCGGCACGAGAGACGCGGCCAGGATGCGCCGAATCGCCTTGCGCCGAAGCCTGTCGGCCAAGATCCTGCTCCTCACCATCGCCTTCGTGCTCCTGGGCGAGGTGCTGCTCTATGTCCCCTCGATTGCCCGGTTCCGGCACGATTTCCTCGCCGAGCGCATCGCGGCCGCGCACCTTGCGACCCTCAATCTCTCGCCTTCGCTGCGGCTCGATCTCGACATGGACACGGTCGACCAGCTCCTGAGTCATGCCGGGGTCATCTATGTCGCGGTCTATGGCCGCGACGAGGCCATGATGCTGGGCGAGATCGCCCCTTACCAGCGCCTCGTCGACCTCAACGACCAGAGCTGGTCCACCATGATCCTGGGCGCCTTCGGCACGCTCGTCCATCGCGGCACGCGGTTCATCCGCGTGATCGGCCCCTCGCCGCAGGAGGCCGGCACCACGGTCGACATCATCATGCCGGAGGCGGCCCTGTGGGTGGCGATGATCGAATATTCCGGCCGGGTGCTCGGGCTCTCGATCGCCCTCTCGCTGATCGTCGCCGCCATGCTCTTCTTGAGCCTGCAGCGGCTGATCGTCGAGCCTCTCAAGCGGCTCGAGCAGGAGATCGCCGCTTTCCGCGACCGGCCCGAGGACAGCACGGCCGACGGCGAGCCTTCGAGCCGCGACGACGAGATCGGCGTGGTCGAGCAGGCCCTGGCCGAGATGCGCCGGAGCCTGCGTCAGGCGCTGGCCGAGAAGACGCGGCTCGCGGCGCTCGGTGCCGCCATGAGCCGGATCAGCCACGACCTCAAGAACATCCTCACCCCCGCCGTCCTGATCTCGGACCGTCTCGAGAGCAGCGCCGACCCGCAGGTCAGGAAGGTGGCGCCGCGGCTGATCGAGACGCTCGAGCGCGCGGCGCGCCTGTGCGCCGAGACCCTGAGCTACGCGAAGAGCGGCCCGCCGGCGCCGCAGCCGCAACGGGTCCGTCTGCTCCACCTGATCGAGAACGTGCGGCGCGATCTCGGCGGCAAGGAGACGGGTCCCGTCACCTGGACGATCGAGGTTCCAGACGATCTCGACCTCCTGGTCGATCCCGACCAGTTCTTCCGCCTCCTCTACAACCTCGCCCAGAACGCGATCGAGGCCATGGGCGAGAACGGCGGCGAGCTGCGCTTCACCGCCAAGCCCAGCCCGGAGATCTTCACGCTCGAAATCGCCGACACGGGCCCCGGCATTCCGACCAAGATCAAGGAGCATCTGTTCGAGCCGTTCGCGGGCTCCACCAAGCCCGACGGCAACGGGCTCGGGCTCGCCATCTGCCGCGAGCTCGTGCGGGCGCACGGCGGCGACATCGAGCTTTTGGAAACCTCCGAGCGCGGCACCATCTTTCATCTCCGTCTGCCCGCGCGTCTAGCCTTGCGTGCGGGCGGGCCCAGGAGACCTTCCATGCCCCTCGAGACCGTTGCCCGCGTCCTTCTTCCCTTCGTGCTGCTCCTGCTCGCGAGCTGCGGCGTCAAAGGTCCCGGGGTCGCCGGCTATCCGGGCCTGCAATTCCCGGTCCAGAGCTATTACGACGCGCACGCCACCGAGCAGAACTGGACCTGCAACCAGCCGCGGATGCAGGCGATCACCGGTGCTCAGGTGGTCGACGAGACGCCCGGGCGGGTGGTCATGAACATCCGCTACTACTGGTACGACGAGCAGAACACGATCGAGGAGGACAACGTCCCCTTCGCCATGCCGGCGCTGCAGCGTTGCAACGGCTGGAGCGAGCGCACCTTCACCTTCGTCAAGCGCACCGACGGCAGCCTCGCGGTCGAGAGCATGACTGGCCCGCAGCGGCGCTGAAGCCTGCACAGACGTCAGCCCTCGCGAAAAGCCTCCTTCATGCGGAAGATGCGGTCGGTGAGGTAGGAGAGAATCGTCCGCTCGCCCACCTTGAGCTCGACGTCGACCACCATGCCGGGGACCACGTCGTGCTCGCCCCGTGCGCGGCCGAGATGGTCGCGCGCGGTCACCACCGTGATGCCGTAGGCGAGCTCGCCCGTGCGCGGGTCCGGCGTGGCATCGGCGTTGACCTTTTGCAAGGTACCCTCCAGGCTGCCGTAGCGCAGATAGTCGAACGCCCGCACCTTCACGGTCGCCGGCATGCCGGGCCGGAGCCGGCCGACATCCTGATTCGCGACCCTGGCCTCGACGACGAGGCCCTCGGCGTCCGGCACGAGCTTCATCAGCGTCTCCTGCGGTGCCACCGCCTGGCCGGGGGCCGTGACCGTGATCTCCTGGACGATGCCGGGCGCCGGCGCGGTGACGACGAGATCGTCGAGCAGCGTCGCCTGCGCCCGGAGCTGCTCGGCCAGCTGGTCGCGCTCGGCCGAGACGGCCCCGAGTTCGGCCAGCACCTCGGAGCGGTGCTCCTTGTCCAGGCTGTCGAGCCGGCTCTCGCTTTCGGCCAGCGCCGAGCGCGCCGCGGCGAGCGCCGCCTCGGCCTTCGCGAGCTCGCCCTCGTTGTCGCTGAGCTGCTTTTGCACCTGCACGAGCTTCAGAGTCGGATAGAGTCCGCGCTCGTTGAGCGCCTGCACCGCTTCCTGCTGCTGCTTCAGCAGGGTCAGGCTGTTGCGCAGGCGCCCGACCTCGGCGGCCGCGGTCCTGAGCTCGTCGCGGCGGGTCTGGATCACCCGCTCCTGCGCCTCACGCCGGCTGCGCTGGGCGGCGTCGCGCGCCTCGAGCAGCGCCCGCTGCGCCGCCACGAGATCGGGCCGCGCCTCGGCCAGAGCGGGTTCGACCTCGAGCGCGCGGCCTTCGGCCTCGGCGGCGAGGCGGGCGGCCTCGATCGTGCGCATCTGCAGCCGGCCCAGGCGCTCGGCGTGCTCGCTGCGGGCGACCTCGCCATCGAAGGTGACGAGCGGCGCCCCCGCCTCGACCCGCTGGCCCTCGCGCACGTGGATCGCGACCACCCGGCCGCCGTGCGGATGGTTCACGATCTTCACCCGGCCGGCGGGCTCGACCGTGCCCGTGGCCCGGACCACCTCGTCGACCTCGGCCCAGGCGAGCCAGCCGAGAAGGGCGAGGACGAGGGCGGCGATGGTGGCGATGAGCGCTCCCGCCAGGAGCGGCAGCTTCGCGTCGAGCAGCGCCGCCGCATCCTCGGGCGGCTCTGGGACCTCGATAGCGGCATCGGCCATGCAGCGCGCTCCCGTCCGCCTACTGCACGGCCTGCAGGCCGCCGCGGGCTGCGCGCATCCTGGTGAGCGCCAAGACCTCGCCCGCCGTGCCGGTATGCACGATGCGACCCTGCTCGAGCAGGATCACCCGGTCACAGGCCTGGAGCACGGCCGGCCGGTGCGTCACGACCAGGACCGTGCGGCCACTGCCGGCGCGCTTGATGTTGGTGAGAAGATAGGCCTCGGCCGTCGGATCGAGGGCGCTGGTCGCCTCGTCCAACACCAGGATGCGCGGGTTGCGCACGATGGCGCGGGCGATCGAGACGAGCTGCCGCTGACCGAGCGACAGGCCGCTCCCGCGCTCGCCGAGCACGGTCTCGTAGCCGTCGGGCAGGCGGCGGATGAAGTCGTCCGCTCCCACGAAGCGCGCCGCGGCCACGATCCGCGCGAACGACCGGTCGGCGGCGCCCATGCCGATGTTCTCGGCGATGGTACCGGAAAAGAGCTGGACCTCCTGCGGCACCACGCCGATCTGGTGGCGGAAGGCGGCAGGCGGCAGGCTCCTGAGGTCGGCGCCATCGAGCAGCACCTGTCCTGCCTCCGGGACTTCGAGCCCGATCAGGAGCTTGGTGAGCGTGCTCTTGCCCGAGCCGGGTGGGCCGGCGATACCGAGCATGGTGCCGGGGGCCACCTCGAGGCTCACCTGCTCGAGCGCCGGCAGCTTCGCGGCCGGATAGCGGAACGTGACCGCCTCGGCCCGCAGCCTGCCCTGGACCTGGAGCCGGCTCACCGGATGCCGCCCGGCCGCCTCGGTGCGCTCGGCCAGAAGCTCGTCGAGCCGGCGCACGGCCTCGCGTGCCTGCTGGAATTGGCTCCAGGCGAGCGCCATCTGCCGCATCGGCGCGAGAGCCCGCGCCGAGAGCAGCGAGGTCGCGACGAGAGCACCGATGCTGAGCTCGCCCGCCACGATCAACCGCGCACCCAGATAGACCAGAACCAGCGCGGTGAAGTGTTGGAGCGCCTGGCCGATGCCGGCCGCGAGGTGCGCGATGCGCCCGGCCTGGAGCGCCGTCCAGACGCTGCGCACGAGATGGCGCTCGTAGCGGCGCTCCATGTCGGGTTCGAGCGCCAGAGCCTTGACGGTGAGCGCCTGCGCCACCGCCTCGCCGAGCGCCGCGCTTCTGGCGCTCGCAGCGCGGAACTGTGCTCGCTGCAGCGCGGCCTGGCGCCGCTGCGCCAGGAACGAGAGCAGGCCGAACACTGGCATGGCGGCGAGGGTCACGAGCCCCAGCACCGGGCTCAGGACGAGGAGGGCAGCGAGGAACAGGCCGACGAAGCCGAGATCGACGACGAGGAGCGGGAGCTGGCCGGTGAGGAACTGGCGCAAGGGCTCGAGCTGGCGCAGGCGCTCCAGCATGACGGTGCTGGGCGTGGCCTCGAAGCTGCGATAGGGCAGATGCAGGATGTGATGCACGAGATCGTCGCCGATCGCGGCCTCCAGCCGCGCCCCGGCATAGGTCGCCACGTAGCCGCGCAAGCACCGGAGCACGAGCTCGAAGCCGACGAGCGTCACCATACCGATCGCGAGCACATCCAGCGTGCGCAGCGCCGCGTGGCTGATGACCTTGTTGTAGACGGTCATCATGAAGAGCGGCGTGGCGAGCGCCAGAAGGTTGATCACCACCGAGGCGAGGCCGATCTGCCACAAAGCGCCTCGCGTCCGGCGTTGCAGGAGCGAGCGCCACAAGCCCGGCATCGCGCCGTCGGCATGTGCCGGGCTCGCCGTGGCGCGGACGATCCTTGCCCCGAGCTTCGCCGCCGCCGCCGGCGTGCAGGCGGAGGTGCCGCCCCGAACCGGCTCCACGAAGACGAGCTGGTCGTGGGTGCGCCCACGGACCAGCCACGCCTTGCCGGGCTCGCGGCCGATCAGGAGGAACGGCGTCGGCATGCGCGCGAGTGCCCGCCGGCTCGCGCGCCGATGCTGCAGGGCGAGACCCAGCCGGTCGGCGATTTGCCCGAGCCGGGCGAGCTCCGCTCCGCCTTTCGGCACGGCCGCGGCCATCCGCAGCTCGGCCTCGCCGAGCGGCCGCTCGAGCTGGCGGCACAGCCGGAGGAAGGCCAAGAGCAGGCTGTCGGGCCCGCGCTCGACCGGCTTGTCGGGCTCGGGTTGTTGGTGGGTCGCGGCAGCCATCCGGAACTCCCTGCGCGGAAATGGCCGACCGACGAGCAGGACCGTTAACTGATTATTTTATTTCATACCCGAGCGCAACAACCTTCGATTGAAGACACCCGATGGACCTGCCGCGTTTCCGACAGGAGATGCCGGCTAGTCCAGGGCGTAGACCAGGAACTTGAGGTAGGCGGTCTCGGGCAGCGCCGGATGGACCGGATGATCGGGACCCGCCCCGGCCGAGCGGAGCAGCCGCCCGCCCCGGCCGGCCTCGCGGATGCCGGCCCAGGTCTCGGCCGCGAACTGGTCCGGCGACACGTGATGCGAGCAGCAGCCGAGGCACAAGAATCCGGGTTCGGTCACGAGCGCCGCCGCGAGCCGCGCCAGCTTGCGATAGCCGCGAAGGCCGCTGCCGAGATCCTTCCTGCTCTTCACGAAGGCCGGCGGGTCGGCGATCACCACCCCGAAGCGGCGCTTCTCTCTGGCGGCCTCGTCGAGGAACGTGAAGGCGTCGGCGCGCTGGAAGCTGCACCGCTCGGCGCTGCCCTGGCGCGCGGCGCTCTCGGCGGCGAGCGCGAGCGCATGCGCCGAGCCGTCGACGGCGACGACGCTTTTCGCGCCGTGCGCCGCCGCGGTGAGGGCGAAGCCGCCGCAATAGGTGTAGACGTCAAGCACGGCCTCGCCGCGGCAGAGCCCGGCCGTGAACAGCCGGTTCGGGCGCTGATCGTAGAACCAGCCGGTCTTCTGGCCGCCCAGGGGATCGGCCGCGAAGGAAAGCCCGTTCTCGATGACCTCGAGCCGCGGGCCGGCCTCGCCCTTCAGCACCCGCACCTCGGCCGGCAGGCCCTCGAGCCCGCGCGAAGGCGTGTCGTTGCGGGCGATGAGCACCCCAGGGCTCAGCACCTCGTCCAGCGCCTCGACCACGAGCGGCTCGAGTGCATTCATTCCGGCCGTGTTGAGCTGCACGACCAGCGTGTCGCCGAAGCGGTCGACGACGAGACCGGGCAGCCCGTCGGCCTCGGCATGGACCAGCCGGTAGAAGGGCGCGTCGAACAGCCGCTCGCGCAGGGCCAGCGCCCTTGCGATTCGCCGGGCGATGAACGCGCGGTCGATCACGGCGTCTTTGTTGCGCGTGAGCAGCCGGGCGGCGATGAGCGAGTGCGGGTTGAAGTGCGCCACGCCCAGGATCTTGCCGGTCGGCCCCATCAGCCGGACGAGGCTGCCGGGCGGGACAGCCTTCGCGGCCTCGTCCATGCGCAGCTCGTTGGAGAACAGCCAGGGCGAGCCGTTGCGCAGACGCCGGTCCTCGCCCGGAAGAATCTTGATCGTCGGATAGCTCATCGGCATGGGTCCAAAGGCGCCGGGCCGCGGAACATCGGGCCTCGAGGCGCGTTTGGCAAGCGTGGACGACGACGGCTGCGGGTCTCGCCGGGTATCGGCTCTGCTCGCGTGGCAGATCGCCGCAGAGCCGCGTGGTCGCGTTGGCCCGCTCCGGGCCGCCATCTAGCTTCAACGATGACCGGGCAAAATCGTTTTCCGAATGCGAGTTGCGACCTGCGGTGGTGGAGACGACGGATGGTGCCCCTGCCCGGAGACCAGAACAGGACGCCGGACGAGATGTCCTTCGAGGAAATCGAGCACGAGCTGCGGACGCCCCTGGCCTCCATCCGCTCGCTCTCCGAGATCATGCGCGACTATCCCGACCTGACCGAGGATCAGCGCCGACGCTTCCTCGAGGTGCTCCTGGTCGAGAACGAGCGCCTCGCCCGCACGGTCGAGCAGCTCCTGGGCTCCATCGTGCTGCAGAAGGCCCTGAGCTAGCCGAGCTCCGCCGGAACCACCGGGCGCAGCCCCTGCCCCAGCCGCACCGGCTCGATCCGGCGGGCAAGTCCGGTCCGGTCGTCGGTCTCGACGAGGACGGCGCACAGCATGGCTTCGCCCATAGCGGGCATCAGCCGCTGACCCGGCACGTCGCTGCGCCAGCGCTGGAGCGAGCCCGCCTTGTCCATCCCGATGACGCTGTCGTAGTCGCCGGTCATGCCGACATCGGTGATGTAGCCCGTACCGCCCGGCAGGATACGGGCGTCCGCCGTGGGCACGTGGGTGTGCGTGCCCGCCACCAGCGAGACGCGACCATCCAGGAAGTGGCCGAGTGCCACCTTCTCGCTCGTGGCCTCGGCATGGACGTCGACCACGATCGCCTGCGCCGTGCCGCCGAGCGCGTGCCGCCTGAGCTCGGCCTCGAGCGTGCGGAACGGGTCGTCGTAGAGGCCCATGAACAGCCGGCCCAGCACCTGCATCACGACCACCCGCTGGCCCCTGGCCGTGCGCAGCTCGACGACGCCGCGGCCCGGCGTGCCGGGGGCGAGGTTGAGCGGGCGGATGATGCGCGGCTCGCGGTCGATGTACCCGATCAGCTCGCGCTGGTCCCAGACATGGTTGCCCATGGTGATCGCATCCGCCCCAGCGGCGAACAGCTCGTTCGCGATCGCGGCGGTGATGCCGTAGCCGCCGGCGGCGTTCTCACCGTTGACGATCGCGACGTCGAGCCGGAGCTGCGCCTTGAGCCTGGGCAGCTCGGCGATCACGCGGCTGCGGCCGGAACGGCCGACCACGTCGCCGACATAGAGGATGCGCACGGTCGCGGGAACTCCGATCAGGCTCCTAGGAGAGGCCCGAAGTGGGCCGCAGCACGACGGGCCCTTCCTCGGTGACGACGAGGTCCAAGGGCACGTCGGTCTCGTCCACGGGCACCTCCGTCACCTCCTGGCAGGCGAAGCACAAGCCCACCCGCAGCGGGGCACCCCCCGCGGCTTCGACCGCGTCGAAGGTGCGATCGTAGAAGCCGGCGCCGTAGCCGAGGCGATGACCGCGGCGGTCGAAGGCCAGAAGCGGGGCGAGCACGATCTCGGGCAGGACCGGCGGCAGCTCCGGCGGCGGCTCCATCACCCCGAACGGCCCCTGCACGAGCGGCAGGTCCGGGCTCCAGCGATGGAAGACGAGCGGCCGGCCCTTGCCCTGCATGCGCGGCAGGAGCGGCTCGGCGCCGAGCGCGTAAAGGATGTGAAGCAATGGCCGCGTGTCGATCTCCTCGGCCAGCGGCCAGAACAGGGAGATGCGCGGCCGCTCGCGGCAGGGCAGATGCCGCAGCACGTGCCAGGCGACCGCACGGCTGGCGGCGGCACGCTCCGCGTCGGTCAAGGTCGTCCGCCGTGCGCGCATCTCGCGGCGCAAGGCCCACTTGCGCTCGTCGAGCGCGACACCGTCCGGATCAGCCATCCCAGGTCCGAAAGAGAAAGTGGCGGCGCCGCCGAAGCCGTTGCGTCGTAGTCGTCCCTGGGACCTGCTACGCAGGTGGGCGCCGTGTGACGTGGCCACGACCACGACAGGGACAGCTCCCTTTGGAACGAATTAGGCCCGGGGCGATGATTGACGACGGGTCACGAACCCAGCAGCCACCGCCGACCCCCTAGTTAGGCCTTCTCGAGCGCCTCGGCAAGCTGCTCGAGTCGCACGGCGACCCGGTCGAGAGCGCTCGCCGCTTCCTCCTCGGCGCGTTTGCTGTGCTCGCCGAGTGCCGCCTTCAGCCGCTTGATCTCCTCGTAGGCATCCGACAGCTCGTCCGCGATCAAGAGGCTCGTGAGGAGCAGCGCCTTCGCATCGGAAAGCTGCCCGTGCTGCTGGGCGAGTTTGGAAGCGCAACTGTCGACATAGGCTGCGAGCCGGCGCAGCCGCGACTCCTCGCCGTCGCCGCACTGAAGCTGATGCCGGCGGCCGTTGATCTGGACATCGACCATTCCCATGGTGCCGCGTCCTTATTCTCCGGCCAGATCGTCGAGCCGGGCAAGCGCCCCGTCGAGCCGGTCCTCCACCTCTGCGACCACGGCCGCTGCCCGCGCCTGACGCTCGCGCACGGCTTCGAGCTCGCGCCGCAGGCTGTCGCACTCGGCGCGCAGGAGCTCGCAGTCCCGTTCCAGCGCCGCCCGCTCCAGCGCCGCACGCGGGTCGGCCGCGGAAGCGCCCGCCGACAGGGACCGCAGCGCGCGCTCGAGCCGGCCAAGGGCTGCTTGCGTGCGCTCCTCGGCGCGATGGAGGACCGACATCTCGGGCTGATGATCTCGCCTGTTGTGCCTATTGGCCGAAACTGTTGACACACACCCTTAACCCCGTCAACCAACTGCCCGCCATGAGCGTCGTCGCCACGGCGGGCAACCCGCGTGGAGCCCGACAAAAAACCCTGTTGCTTTTTGTCGCCGCTCGTCCAGTTTGCGGCCCACCCAAGCGCCTCGCGGCGGCACCGGCCGGTGCCGCCTTCGTGCTACGTCGATCCGGTACCGTCAGCCATGTCCGTCAGCTCCGTCTCGCACGCCGATCTCGCCAACGCCATCCGGGCGCTCGCCATGGATGCCGTCGAGCGGGCCAAGTCCGGCCACCCCGGCATGCCGATGGGCATGGCCGACGTCGCGACCGTGCTCTGGACCCGCTTTCTGAAGTTCGATCCCGCCCACCCGGACTGGCCGGACCGCGACCGGTTCGTGCTCTCCGCCGGGCACGGCTCGATGCTGCTCTATGCGCTCCTTTATCTCACCGGCTATCCGGACATGACCATCGAGGAGTTGCAGCGCTTCCGCCAGCTCGGCTCGCGCACGGCGGGGCATCCCGAATACGGCCACGCCTTCGGTATCGAGACCACGACCGGCCCCTTGGGCCAGGGCCTGGCGAACGCCGTCGGCATGGCGCTGGCCGAGCGGCACCTCGCCGCCCGCTTCGGCAGCGATCTCGTCGATCACCACACCTGGGTCGTCGCCGGCGACGGCTGCCTCATGGAGGGGATCAGCCACGAGGCGATCTCGCTCGCGGGGCATCTGCGGCTCGGCCGGCTGATCGTGCTCTGGGACGACAACGGCATCTCGATCGACGGCCCCACCTCGCTTTCGGTCTCCGACGACCAGCTCATGCGCTTCGCGGCCTCCGGCTGGCACACGCAGGCCGTGGACGGCCACGACCCGGTGGCGGTCGAGCGCGCCATTGCGGCCGCGCGCGCCGAGGAGGACCGGCCGTCGCTGATCGCCTGCAAGACCATCATCGGCAAGGGTGCTCCGACGAAGGCGGGCAAGGCGTCGAGCCACGGCAGCCCTTTGGGTGCGAAGGAGATCGAGGGTGCGCGCGCCGCGCTAGGCTGGCCGCACGAGCCCTTCCACGTGCCGGAGCCCATCCTCGCGGCGTGGCGTCGCTTCGGTGCTCGCGGCGGTGCCGCGCACGCAGCGTGGCAGAAGCGCCTCGACGCCCTGCCCGAGGCCGCGCGGCGCGATTTCGCGGACACGCTCGCAGGCGTGCTGCCGGCCGACCTTTCGGCGAAGGTGAACGCTCACAAGCAGAAGCTCTCGGCCGAGCGCCCGGCCTGGGCCACCCGCAAGGCCAGCCAGATGGCGCTCGAGGTCCTGACCGAGGCGGTGCCCGCCATGGTCGGCGGCTCGGCCGACCTCACCGGCTCCAACAACACCAACACCGCGGCCACGCTGCCGATCCGGCCGGGCGAGTATGGCGGCCGCTACATCTATTACGGTGTCCGCGAGCACGGCATGCTCGCCGCCATGAACGGCCTGGCCCTGCACGGCGGCATCATTCCCTATGGCGGCACGTTCCTGGTCTTCGCCGACTATTGCCGCCCGCCGCTGCGGCTCGCGGCCCTGATGCGCCAGCGCGTGATCTTCGTCGCCACCCACGATTCGATCGGGCTCGGCGAGGACGGACCCACGCACCAGCCGGTCGAGCATCTCGCGAGCCTGCGCGCGATCCCGAACGTGCTGGTGCTCCGCCCGGCCGATGCGGTCGAGACCGCCGAGTGCTGGGAGCTGGCGCTGCGGAACGAGCACGGACCGTCGGTGCTGGCGCTGACCCGCCAGGAGCTGCCGACGGTGCGCGATCGGCACACCGACGAGAACCTGTGCGCTCGCGGCGCCTACCTGCTCACCCCGGAGGGCGAGCGGCGTGACGCCACGCTGCTCGCGACCGGCTCGGAGGTGTCGCTGGCGCTCGCCGCGCGCGAGCTCCTGGCCAAGGACGGCATTTCGGCCGCCGTGGTCTCGATGCCGAGCTGGGAGCTGTTCGAGCGGCAGGACCCGGCCTATCGGGCGGCGGTCCTGGGCGATGCTCCCCGCATCGCGGTCGAGGCGGCATCGCCCTTCGGCTGGACCCGCTACGTCGACAGCGAGGACGACGTGGTCGGCCTCACCAGCTTCGGCGCCAGCGGCCCCTACAAGGCGCTCTATGAGCATTTCGGCCTCACGGCCGAGAACGTGGCGCGCAAGGTTCGCGCGCGGCTATAACCGGGACCCGTCGCAAGCAAGGAGGGAGACCGAGAGGTGAGTGCGAAAGTAGCCATCAACGGCTTCGGTCGGATCGGCCGCAACATCCTGCGCGCCCTGGCCGAGCGCGGTCGCGACGACCTCGAGGTGGTCGCGATCAACGATCTCGCCCCGCCGGCCACCAACGCGCATCTCTTCCGGTACGACAGCGTGCACGGCCGCTTTCCGGGCGAGGTCGAGCTCGAGGGCGACGAGCTGCACGTCCGCACCGCCGCCGGCAAGGCGCTGCCGCCGATCAAGGTACTGGCCGAGCGCGACCTCGCGAAGCTGCCCTGGGGGCAGGTGGGTGCGGACATCGTGCTGGAATGCACCGGCATCTTCACGAGCAAGGAGAAGGCGAGCGGCCATCTCCAGGCCGGCGCCAAGAAGGTGCTGGTCTCCGCCCCCGCCGACGGTGCCGACATCACCGTCGTCTTCGGCGTGAACCAGGACCAGATCAGGCCCGAGCACACCGTGGTCAGCAACGCGTCCTGCACGACCAACTGCCTGGCCCCGCTCGCCAAGGTCCTGAACGACGCCGTCGGCATCGAGCGTGGTCACATGACCACGATCCACAGCTACACGAACGACCAGAACCTGCTCGACGTCTTCCACAAGGACCTGCACCGCGCCCGCGCGGCGGCGCTCTCGCAGATCCCGACCTCGACCGGCGCCGCGAAGGCGGTGGGCCTCGTCCTGCCCGAACTCAAGGGCAAGCTCGACGGTGTGGCGATCCGCGTGCCCACGGCCAATGTCAGCCTGGTCGATCTCACCTTCGTGCCCAAGCGCGACACCTCGGCCGAGGAGATCAAGCAGGCGATCAAGGCAGCGGCCGCCGGCCCGCTCAAGGGCGTCCTCGCCTGGCACGAGGAGCCCTTGGTCTCGATCGACTTCAACCACGACCCGGCGAGCTCGACCGTCGACCTCAGCTCGCTCAAGGTGCTCGAGGGCAAGCTGGTCCGCGTGGCCTCCTGGTACGACAACGAGTGGGGCTTCTCGAACCGGATGTGCGACACCGCCGCGCTGATGGGTCGTATGCTCTGATTCCGGCCATGGGGCGGCGCCGTTCTGGCCCGCCCCGTGTTTCCATGTTAAGCTTCCGTCAATCAGGTCCGAGCACCCCCACGTGGGTGCCTGCGGTCCCATGGCTCGCACCCCTCCGGCTGGCAGCATCGGCCGGAGCGGTCCGCTGACTTCTTTCCGGCAGGACGCCACCCGCACCGGGCCTGGCGCATGATCGGAAAGCGAGGGAGGACGCCGTGAAGCGACGGGACCTGATGCGGTCGACGGCCGCTTTTTCCGCGGGCATGCTGGCCGGGTTCGATCCGGCCGGCCACACGGTCGAAGCCGCGACCGGGCACGGGCATCTGGGAGGACGGCGCCCCAACATCCTGCTCATCCTGGTGGACGAGCTGCGCTTTCCGAGCGTGTTCCCGGCCGGTGTGCACGACGTCGACGGGTTCCTCGCCCGCTTCATGCCCAACACGCACGCGCTGTGGCGCCGCGGCGTGAAGTTCGGCCGGCACTTCACCGCGGCCACCGCCTGCACGCCGGCGCGCGGCGTGCTGATCAGCGGTCTCTACTCGCAGCAGAGCTGGCTTCCCCAGACCATCAAGAACACGCCCGATACCAGAGTCTCGGCGGCGCCGGTGCTGAGCCGGGCCTACCCGACCTACGGCAAGCTCCTGCGTGCGGCCGGCTACCGCACGCCCTATGTCGGCAAGTGGCACGTCGCGATCCCGCCCGCGAGCGGCGACCGGCTCGAGGCTTACGGCTTTCAGGGCCTGACCTATCCCGATCCGACCGGCTCCAACCTGCAGGGTACGGTCGGCGACGAGGCCAACGGCTACCACAACGACCGGGACATCGCCGATCAGGCGGTCGCCTGGCTGAGCGCCCGCCGCCCCGGCGAGACGCCCTGGTGCCTCACGGTCTCGTTCGTCAACCCGCACGACCGGCAGTTCTTCTGGGCCGGCACCGAGTTCAAGACCTTCAACGGCCTGTTCGACGGCCGGAGCGACAATCTCGAGCCGTTCGTGTTCTTCTCGGAGAACGAGGGGCAGATCTATCCGCCGGTGGTACCCTGGGACGAGAATCCCTTGAAGAGCCCGCCGGCCTTCGGCTACCCGAGGCTGCCGCCCAACTGGGAATCGGCCGAGCGGATCATGCGGCGCAAGCCCTCGACCCAGACCTGCATGCGCCTGTTCCAGGCGCTGGTCTGCGGCGGCGCCGCCGACGATCCGGGGCGATCGGGCTTCGAGGTGGTGTCCTATCCGAGCCCGCCCGACACTTACGGCTTGGCGCAGGCGCCGTTCGCGTACTGGCGGCGCGGCCTCGATTCCTACACGCAGATCATGAGCATCGTCGACCAGCGGATCGGCGAAGTCGTGGCAGCGCTGCCGCGCGCCGTGGCGCGCGAGACGATCGTCGTTTTCACCTCGGATCACGGCGAGTATGCCGGCGCCCACGGCTTCCTCGCCGGCAAGGTGGGCGCGCTCTACGACGAGGCCTTCCACGTGCCGCTGATCGTGGTCGACCCGCAAGGGAGGCTTACCGGCGATATCGACATCATGCGCCAAGGGCTCACCTCCTCGGTCGACATGTTGCCACTGCTCGTGAGCCTCGGCCACGGCGGCAGCCGTGACTGGCTGACCGGCCACCTCGCGGAGCTCTACGGCCGCCGGCACGACATGGTACCGATGCTGCGCTCGGCGCGTGCACCGGGGCGGCACTATGTCCTGCTCGTCTCGGACGAGTTGATCGCGGACTATTTCAATTTCAATGACGGACCCCGCCACCTGCTCGGCCTGCGCACCGAGACGTTCAAGCTCGGCGTCTATGCGGACTGGCACAGAGGCACCACGCGGATCGACCGGTCCACGATCGAGACCGAGTTCTACGACTACGCCACCGAGGGCGGGCGGGCGGAGCTCGACAACGTGCCGGGCGACCCGCGGGCGAGCCGGGCCATGCGGCTCCTGCTCGAGGATCTCGTCCCGAGCGAGCTGCGGGCACCGCTGCCGCCGGACCTGCGAGCGCCGCAGGCCCTCGCCAGGGCACGCTACCTGGCACTCGCAGCGCAACTCGCCGGCCTGGACCCCTCGGACAGGAGCACGCTGCACCGCATCCTCGGGCACGGCTTCGACTTCTAGTCGAGGCCCTTCTCGGGCGAGGCGGAAGAGCCGACGGGGCGTTCGTGATGCTTGCAGTCGTGAAAGAAGACCGAAGGCGATCGCTTCCGATCCGGCCGAAGCAGGTTCTGGCGTAGAGCCGGGCTGTCGCCCGTCTCTCTCGCGCATGGACAGGCCACGTCGCGCCATGCTAGCTCGCGGCGGCCAATCAAGAGGACCGCAGCGACAGCGGGGCGAGGAGGCCCGAACCATGCCGGCGTTTCGAACGCTCGACGGAGTGGACGTCAAGGGCAAGCGCGTCTTGGTGCGCGTCGACTTCAACGTGCCGATGCAGAACGGCGAGGTCACCGACGCCACCCGGATCGAGCGCGCGGCCGTGACCATCGAGGAGCTGATGCGCAAGGGTGCGAGGGTGGTGATCCTCTCGCACTTCGGACGGCCCAAAGGCAAGGTCGAAAGCTCGATGAGCCTCGCCCCCATCGACAAGGTCCTCTCGCAGGCCTTGGGCGGGGTCGACGTGCGCTTCGCGCCCGACTGCGTGGGCCCCCTCGCCCATGCCGTGGTGGACGCGCTCCCCGAGGGCGGTGTGGCGCTCCTCGAGAACCTGCGCTTCCACGCCGGCGAGGAGAAGGGTGATCCGGCCTTCGCCGACCAGCTCGCCACGCTCGGCGACATTTACGTCAACGATGCCTTTTCGGTCTCCCACCGGGCGCACGCCTCGGTGACGGGTCTGGCCGAGCGCCTGCCCTCTTATGCCGGCCGCCTCATGCAGGCCGAGCTCGAGGCGCTGCAGGCGGTACTCGGCGGTGCCGACCGTCCGACCGCGGCCCTCATCGGCGGGGCCAAGGTCTCGACCAAGCTCGACGTGCTCGGCAACGTGCTCGACAAGGTCGACGTCCTCGTCATCGGCGGCGGCATGGCCAACACCTTCCTCAACGCCAAGGGCATCGACGTCGGCAAGTCCTTGTGCGAGCGCGACCTCGCCGACACGGCGCGCGAAATCATGGCCAAGGCCGAGGCCAAGAAGGTCGAGATCCTGCTGCCGGTCGATGCCGTGGTCGCGAAGGAGTTCCGCGCCGGCGCTCCCTGCCGCACGGTGGCGCTCGATGCGATCGAGCCTGACGACATGATCCTGGACGTGGGTCCCGCCTCGGCCAGGGCGATCGCGGAGCGGCTCGGCACCTGCAGGACGATGCTCTGGAACGGTCCCCTGGGGGCGTTCGAGATCGAGCCCTTCGACCGTGGCACCAACGAGGTGGCGCGGGCGGCGGCGGCTCTCACCAAGGCGGGCAAGCTCAAGACCGTGGCCGGCGGCGGCGACACGGTGGCGGCGCTCGCCCATGCCGGCGTACTCGACGATTTCACCTACGTTTCGACCGCGGGCGGGGCCTTCCTGGAATGGCTCGAGGGCAAGGAGCTCCCCGGCGTGGCGGCGCTGGCGCGGCACGCCGCCTGACCGGCGAGCGCTTCGTCCGGGTTCGCGACCTCGCCGAGGCCCGGACGGCGCTGGAGAGGGGCATCACGCCGGTGAGCGCGCCGGGCCTCGCCGCCTTCGCCGGGGCCGGCTACTGGCGCGCGGTCGAGGAGGCGCTGGGCCGGCGTGTCGTGATCGACTGCGGCGAGGATGCCGGTCTCGTCCTCGCCGCCTTTCGCGCCGGCTGCCGCGACCTCCTGTTCACGGGCGATGCCGATCTCGCCCGAAAGCTCGCCGACATGGCGGAGCAGCTCGGCGCGGTCCTGCGCTCCGGGCTCGACGGCGAGATCCTCGAGCCCTCATCGGAGCGCGCTTCTTTCCTGCCTCCCCCGAATACCCCTCGCTAGGCCGGCCTGCGCCATACCGCCCCATCCCGACACGGCGCCGGGGCCGCACCTGCGGCTTTTGTACCGCGTGGCGTGGATGTAATGTCCGCGCCGATCGGACGAACCGGATAACCGAGAGCAAGGAGCTTGCGATGCGACTGACGCCCAAGGTCAAGGAGATCCTGTCCTGGTACGAGGCCGAGAATCCCGGCGTTAAGACCAACCTCGCCCGGCTCCTGATGCACGGCCGGCTCGCCGGCTCCGGCAAGCTCGTCATTCTGCCCGTGGATCAGGGCTTCGAGCACGGGCCCGCCCGCAGCTTCGCGCCCAATCCCGCGGCCTACGATCCGAACTACCTGTTCGAGCTCGCGATCGAGGCCGGGCTCTCGGCCTATGCGGCACCTTTGGGTCCGCTCGAGTTCGGTGCCGCCCGCTATGCCGGCGAGGTGCCGCTGATCTTGAAGCTCAACAGCGCCAACAGCCTCGCCGGCGGCAACGTCAACGACCAGGCGCTCACCGCCACGGTCGACGACGCGCTCAGACTCGGCTGTGTCGGCGTCGGCTTCACGATCTATCCGGGTTCGGATGCCTGCTACGCCATGCAGGAGGAACTCAAGGAGATCATCCGCGAGGCCAAGGCCAAGGGCCTCGTCCCGGTGGTCTGGTCCTACCCGCGCGGCGGCAAGGTCAGCAAGGACGGCGAGACCGCGCTCGACATCGTGGCCTATGCCGCGCACATGGCGGCGCTCATGGGTGCCACCATCATCAAGGTGAAGCCGCCCAAGGCGATGATCGACCTCGATGCCGCGAAGAGCGCCTACGAGAAGGCGAACGTCCCGATGGAGACGCTGCCCGATCGCATCCGGCATGTCATGCAGGCGGCGTTCAACGGCAAGCGGCTCGTCGTGTTCTCGGGCGGCGAGGCCAAGGGCACGGAAGGCGTCCTGAACGAGATCCGGCAGATCGCCGAAGGCGGCGGTCACGGCTCGATCATCGGCCGCAACAGCTTCCAGCGCTCGAAGGAGGACGCCCTGGCCCTGCTCGACCAGGTCGTCAAGATTTACCTGGGTCAGGCGTGAGCCCGGCCGGAAGGAAGAGTCCCGAACGCCACGAGCCCTCCGCCGAGGGTCCGTGGCTCGAGCCGGACGAAGCGGTGCCGGGGCTGCTCCTCTTCGTCCCCCTCGGGCCAGACGGCCTGGCACCCGAGCTGGAGGTCCTCCTGGCGGAGGGCGGGATCGCGGCGGTCGTGGGCGACGTGACGGCGCTCCCGACCGCCGCGCGCGGGCCCGCGCTCGCCGCCGCCCGCGAAGCCTGCCACCGTCGCGCGACCGCGTTCTTCGTCCGCAACGACGCCACGGCAGCGCACGCGGCTGCGGCCGACGGCGTGCATCTCGACGACCCGGCGAAGGTCGCGGCCGTGCGCAGCCAGCTCGGCCCCGATGCGATCATCGGTGCGGCTTGCGGCCGGTCGCGTCACACCGCGATGGTTGCGGGCGAGGCCGGCGCTGACTATGTGATGCTGGGTACTCTCGACCGGCCGGTCGAGGACGAGGACGGGCTTTCGGAGCTCGTCGCCTGGTGGAACGAGCTGTTCGTCATTCCCTGCGCCGTGGCCGGCCGGCTCACCCCGGATCGGGCCGCGGCCTTCGTGCGCGCCGGTGCCGACCTCGTGGCCGTGACGGCCGGCGGGAACGACCTTCCCGAGCTGGCGCGGACCGTGCGGGCGATCGGCCCGCGTCCTGCGTCTTCGGCCATGCAAGGTTGAGCGATGAAGGTCAATGTCAACGAGATCAAGCCGGGCTACGTCATCGCCTACAAGGACCGGCTCTGGACGCTGGTGAAAGGCGAGCACGTCAAGCCCGGCAAAGGCCCGGCCTATCTCCAGGCCGAGCTCAAGTGCCTGACCGACGGCACCAAGCTCAACCAGCGCTTCAACACCTCGGAAACGGTCGAGCAGGTCCACCTCGACAAGGAAAACTACCAGTTCCTCTACGAGGAGGACGACCGGCTCGTCTTCATGAACCAAGAGAATTTCGAGCAGGTCGCCCTGCCCCGCAGCCTGATCGGCGAGGCCGCCCGGTTCCTGCAGGAGGGCATGGTGGTGAAGGTCCAGACCTTCGAGGGTCGGCCGCTCTCGGTCGAGCTGCCCGAGACCGTCGTGCTCGAGGTGACGCAGACCGAGCCCACGCTCAAGGGCCAGACCGCGGCTGCGAGCTACAAGCCCGCCCTTCTCTCGAACGGAACCCGCATCATGGTGCCGCCGCACATCGAGACCGGGGTCCGGGTCGTCGTCAACACGCGCGAGGGCACCTACGTCGAGCGCGCGAAGGACTGAGCTGGAACCAGGAAACCGATGCCCCGCTCCGCCAATATCGAGATCATGATCCGGGCCGCCACCCGTGCCGCCCGCTCGCTCGCCCGCGACTTCGGCGAGGTCGAGCAGCTCCAGGTCTCGATCAAGGGCCCCGGAGACTTCGTCTCCGCCGCCGACCGCCGCGCCGAGCAGATCATCCGCGAGGAGCTGAAGCGCGGCCGCCCCGATTACGGCTTCCTCATGGAGGAGAGCGGTGCGGAGGTCGGCCGCTCGCCGCACAATCGCTGGATCGTCGATCCGCTCGACGGCACCACCAATTTCCTCCACGGCCTGCCGCATTGGGCGATCTCGATCGCTCTCGAGCAGCACGGCGAGCTCACCGCCGGGATCATCTTCGATCCCCTGCGCAACGAGCTGTTCACGGCCGAGCGCGGAGGCGGCGCCTATCTCAACGACCGCCGTATCCGCGTCTCGCGCCGCAGCGACATGCGCACCGCCCTGATCGGCTGCGGCCTGCCGATCCAGAACTGGAAGGCGCGGGAGAAGGGCTTCACCCGGCAGATGGACCGGGTCGCCGACGAGTGCGGCGGCCTCAGGCGCCTCGGCGTCTGCTCGCTCGACCTCGCCTACGTCGCCGCCGGCCGGCAGGACGGGTTCTGGGAATATGGCGTGCAGCCCTGGGACATCGCCGCCGGCATCCTGATGATCCGCGAGGCCGGCGGCCGCGTGGGCCGGCTCGAGGGCGATGAGGATCTCCTGGCCGAGGGCACCATCGTCGCCGGCAATCCCGACATCTACGACCGTCTGCGTGCGACGCTGCTCGAGGTGACGCCGGTCTGAGGCTCTATCCTGGGCTATGACGGCGTGGCCCCGCCGCGCCCCGCCTCAGGAAAGCTTAACCCCCGGACGCGAAGCTGGAATTGCTGCCCGAGCGGGCAGGCCACCAGCTATCCGGGGGAACCCTCATGGACCTTACGACCGCTCTCTTCTCGCTGAACGGGCGCCTCTCGCGCCTGGCCTATTTCGGGTATGGCAGCCTGGCCTGGGCAATCGGTGCCGTGCTGATCGTCGTCGGCGCCGTCGGTCTCGCCGCAACGGACTCGGGCCACGGCGCGCAGGCAATCGGTCTCCTGCTGGTGCTTTCCGCGGTCGGCTTCATATTCTGGACCAGTATCGCCATCGCTGCCAAGCGCCTCCACGACCTGGGTCTGTCGGCGCTGAATCTGGTTTGGATCTGCCTGCTCGATGGCGTGTGCAGCGGCATCAGCGAGGTGGCGAGGCCGTCCGAGCCGGTGCTGGCCTTCGTCCTCAGCCTCGTGCCCTTGGGCGTTGGGCTGTGGCTGCTCTTTGCCCCGGGCCAGCCGCACGACAACCCGTTCGGCCCGGCGTCGGGCAAGGCCGGCCCGCAGGCCACGAGCGCCCCTGCCTGAGCGGCCGGGCGGTCAGACGTAGACCATCTTTCGCGTCATCCCGCCGTCGATCACGAAATTGGCGCCGGTGACGAACCCGCTCTCGGGCCCCAGGAGGAAGCTCACCATCGCCGCCACGTCCTCGGGCCGGCCGACCCGGCCCACGGGATGCTGCGCATGGTCGGCCTCGGACAGCGGCTCGCCCTTGGTGTCGATCCAGCCCGGCGAGATGCAGTTGACCCGCACATCCGGCCCGAGGCTCAGCGCCAGCGCATGGGTCAGCGCCACGAGTCCGCCCTTCGTGGCGCTGTAGGCCTCGGTGTCGGGCTCGGACTGGAGCGCTCGGGTCGAGGCGATCGTCACCATCGCCCCTCTCGCGCGGCGCAGGTGCGGCGCCCCGTGCTTCGCCAGCAGGAAGGTCGCGGTCAGGTTGGTCGCGAGCACGCGCTGCCACTCGTCGAGTCCGAGCTCGGTCACGGGTTTGCGGATCATGATCCCGGCATTGCTCACGATGGCATCGAGCCGGCCGAACGCCTGGAGCGTGCCTTCGATCGCCCGCCGCACGGCCTCATCCTCGCCGACGTCGCCGGCCACGAACCGCAGGGCACTGCCGCCACCCAGCTCCCGGAGCGCAGCCGCCCCCGCCTCCCGATCCCGATCGACGATCGTGACCGCCCAGCCCTCGCCCAGGAGGCGGGCCGCCGTGGCTCGCCCGATCCCCTTGGCACCGCCGGTGACGAGCGCGGCACGTGTTCCATCCGCCATGAACGGCCCCTCCGAGTTGCGCAACGACGGCCCATCGCGTCGGCAAGAGCGGCACCGGCCAAGAGTTCCGAAAAAGCCGCTCTTGAGATGGATCATCGCCGCTTCCGTCGGATCGTCCTACGCTTCGGACCGACGCTCAGTCCAGGAGAAGGCCGATCATGAAGGTGAGCCTGCGCGCCATCCTCGTCACGCTTCTGGCCCTAGGCCCGATCTCGCCGGCGATGCTCCGCGCCCAGGCCGACTGGCAGGAGGATCTCGCCGGCGAGATCGGGCTGACCCGGAACTGCACCGTGGCCTTCCTGAGCCACGTCGTCGAGCGCACGGTCGACGGCAGGCAGCTCGTCATGGCGAAGGTGCATTGCGACGACGAGCGCGTCTTCGACGCCCTGCGCCCCGACGTGGGCGAGCCGTTCCGCTTCAGCGAATGCCAGCCCGACGCGACGCAGGGCTGCTGACGAGGGAGGCTCCCTGGGACCCCGTTCACCGGCGAAGCGAAGATCGGGACCGCCTCGACGCGGATTCCACCGATGCCTGCGCTCTCGGGATCGCAGCGTCCGCCATGACCTCAGCCGGCCTCCGCGAGCAGAGCCGCATTTCCTTCCGGATCGTCCGACCGCCCCACCTCCTCGAGTTCGCGCACGGCCGCCTGGATGCGGGCGGCGCTGCGGAAGCACAAGGAGAGATGCAGCTCGCCCGGCACCAGCTCCAGCCGGCTGTGCGGCAGGTGCGCCGCGTACCAGTGGGCATGGATCGGCGGCACCACGGAATCGTCCGCGCCGTGGACGATATGCACCTCGGTCTCGATGTCGAGCAGCGAGAAGTCCCAGGGCTGGGCCACGAGCCGTGCGTCGGCCATGGGCCCGCGCAGGCTGCGGCGGCTGCCGGCGCGCAGGGACTGGAGCAGCCCGGCACGGAGCGCCTCCAGCGCCACGCCCTGGCGCTCGAGCACCTTGCGTTCCGTGGCCAGTGCCAGCGACACGAAGCGCCGCTCGAGCCGGGCCGCGACCGCGAGCCGCATGATCCGCTGCAGGAGCCGGCCGGTGCGGCTGCCGCGCCGGCCCAGGAGCGAGAGCACCAGCGCTATCCCGCCCGCGGTCTCCAACACCTCGGGCCCGGCGATGCCGCCTGCCAGGATCACGCGTCTGACCCGCTGGCCCAGCACGGAGGCGATCGCGAGCGCGTAGGGCGCTCCGGTCGACACGCCGACCACGATGCACGGCCCAACCCCGAGCTGGACCAGCGCCTCGGCCACGTCGGCGCCGAACCCGCGCAGGGACGGCAGGCGCTGCAGGTCGCTGCGGCCGTAACCGGGGCGGTCGAAGGCGATGATGTTGATGCCGTCGATCTCGCCCGCCGCGGGCTCCAGCCGGCTGCCGAGAAAGCCGTGGCAGTAGATCACCGGCAGCGACGAGCGGCTGCCGAACTCGGCGATGCCCAAGCGCCTGCCGTCGTGCAGGCGTACGGCGAAGTCGGTGGCGGGCCGCGGCAGCGAGGGTGCCGGTCGCCGCTGCGGCTGGAGCAGCCTGTGGGCCGGGCGCCGCCTCATGCCGTGGTCTCCCGACCGGTTCGCGAGAGGGCACGACGGGTCATGCGCTGGCTCCCGAGGTCGATGGCACGGTGCAGCAATCCTTCGCGCTCCATGGCGACGTCGCGGCTCACGATTAGGCCATCCCAGGCGGATATGGGAGCCGTGATCGTGCCGGAAACAGCCGGATCGACGCGGTGGCGCATGAAACTAAAGCCCGCGCCATCGTGCAACCCTGGATCCGCGCTACGCGGCCGCTCGCGACGGGTGTCGGAAAAAGCGGGTTCACGCTCGGCTCTCGGCCGGTCTCGGATGTTATATTCTTCCCCGACCGCAGGCGGCGGATCGATCACGCGGCTTGCCCCGAGAGGAGCATCGGTCATGGATCAGAGAGAACGGCAGGCCATCGACGGGCTGTTCGCCAAGCTGCGGCAGCTCGAGCTGCAGTCACCGCAGCGCGACGCCGAGGCCGATCAGTACATTCGCCAGCAGGTGGCGAGCCTGCCGGCTGCCCCCTACTACATGGCGCAGGCGATCCTGGTGCAGGAGCAGGCGCTCGCGACCCTGCAGGCCCGTGTCCAGGAGCTGGAGCGGCAGCTCGCCGAGCGTCCGTCCGCAGGCGGCGGCTTCCTGTCGGGCCTGTTCGGCGGTGGCCAGCCGGCTCAGCAGCGCCGCCCCGCGGCACCGCCGCCTTCTCCCTATCCGGCGCAGCAGGCTTACGCTCCGCCGCCCGTTATGGGTGCGGGCTACGGCTCGCCCTGGGGCCGGCCCGCGGGTGGCGGCTTCTTCGCGGGCGCCATGCAGACGGCGCTCGGCGTCGCGGGCGGGATGCTGGTCGCGGACGCCATCGCCAATGCCTTCGAGCACGCGGCCGAGGGTACGGCCGGGCTTGCCCACGAGGTCGGTTTCGGCAGCGCCGAGCACATCGCCGACACCGGACCCGCGGACGAGTCCGGCTACGACGAGCCCGGCTTCGTCGATGCCGGCGACGACGAGCCGGGCTACGACGACACCGGCGACGATTTCGGCGGGGGCGACGAGACGATCTGAGCCGCCGGCAGAGCGGGCCCATGCCGGGCGCAGAGACAGCCCGGCATGGGCCCGCCTATAAGGGCTGGAGCACGACCGCGAGAGGGGAGCCTGAGGTCATGGACGGCGCCGGGACGCTCTTGATCGGCAAGGGCGAGAAGCCGCAATACCTCCATCTGCCGTTGGCCAACCGGCACGGGCTCGTCGCCGGCGCCACCGGCACGGGCAAGACGGTGACGTTGCAGGTCCTGGCCGAGGGCTTCAGCCGCGCCGGCGTGCCAGTGTTCTGCGCCGACGTGAAGGGCGACCTTTCGGGCCTCGGCCGGCCCGGGGCTGCCAATCCCAAGATCGAGCAGCGCGCGGCCGAGCTCGGCATCGCCGACTTCGCCTACGAGGCGGCACCCGTCGTCTTCTGGGATCTGTTCGGCGAAGAGGGCCATCCCGTGCGCGCGACCGTGGCCGAGATGGGCCCCTTGCTGCTCGCCCGCATGCTCGAGCTCAACGACACGCAGGAAGGTGTCCTCAACATCGCCTTCAAGCTCGCCGACGACGAGGGCCTCCTGCTCCTCGACTTCAAGGACCTCACGGCCATGCTCCAGGCCGTGGCCGAGCGCGCCGACGAGCTCACGACCGCCTACGGCAACGTCGGCAAGGCCACGATCGGCACGATCCAGCGCCGGCTCCTCACCCTCGAGCAGCAGGGTGCCGAGCACTTCTTCGGCGAGCCGGCGTTGGAGCTCACCGACCTCATGCTGACCACGCCCGACGGCAGGGGTGCGGTCAACGTGCTGATGGCCGACAGGCTGATCCATTCGCCCCGGCTCTACGCCACCTTCCTCCTGTGGCTCCTGGCCGAATTGTTCGAGGAGCTGCCGGAAGCGGGCGATCTCGACAAACCCAAGCTCGTCTTCTTCTTCGACGAGGCGCATCTCCTGTTCAAGGACGCGCCCAAGGCCCTGGTCGAGAAGGTCGAGCAGGTCGTGCGCCTGATCCGCTCGAAAGGTGTGGGCGTCTATTTCGTGACGCAGAATCCGGCCGACGTGCCGCCCGCGATCCTGGGCCAGCTCGGCAACCGGGTGCAGCACGCGCTGCGCGCCTTCACGCCCGTGGAGCAGAAAGGGGTGCGTGCGGCGGCCGAGACCTTCCGCCCGAATCCGAAGTTCGAGACCGAGGAGGCCATCACCCAGCTCGGCGTCGGCGAGGCTCTGGTCTCGACGCTCGAGCCCGGCGGTGTGCCCGGCATCGTCGAGCGGGTGCGGATCGCCCCGCCCCGCTCGCGCATCGGCTCCATCACGCCCGAGGAGCGCCGGCAGGTGATGGCCACGAGCCCGCTCGCCGGCAAGTACGACGCACCCGTCGATCGCGAGTCCGCCTACGAGCGCCTGCGGGGCCGCGCCACCACCGTGGCCGAGGCCCCCGCCCCGCACAGCCCCTGGGGTGCGGGTCCCGCCCCGCGCCGCGACGACGCCAACCCGTGGGGCGTGGAACCCGGCGGGACCCGCTCGCGCCGGATCGGCGGGCGGTACCCGGCACAGGCCCGGCCGGATGCCACCCGCCGGCCCGCGACCCGCTACCAGGAGCCCGAGGCCGCCCCACCCGCCGGCGGCGGTCTCGGCGGCATCCTCGGCGACATTCTCACGGGCGGCGGCAAGCGGCAGAGCGTGGCCGAGGCCGTGGTCAAGTCGGCCGTACGCAGCATGAGCTCGAGCGTCGGCCGCCAGGTCGGCAACGCCATCGTCCGCGGCATCCTGGGCTCGATCCTGAAGCGGTGAGGCGAGACCGCGCCCCGCTCGCCTGACGGCGACACGTATCTTCCGCAGCGCGGCAAAAAACGTTCGCCGTGGCGATTGCCGTCTCCCGGTTCCGCTTGCCCCCGTGCTATGGGCTCGCCCGCGCCGCAGCGATGGAGAGCGAGCCCTTGACCAGACTGTCGCTTGCCAAGGAGAAGGTCCAGGTCCTCCTTCTCGAGGGCATCCACGAGAATGCCGTCGCCGATCTCGTGGCCGACGGCTACACCAGCGTGACCCGGCTTCCCGGTGCCCTCGACGAGGACGAGCTGATCCGCCGCCTCGAGGGTGTCCACATCTTGGGCATCCGCTCGCGCACGAAGGTGACGAGGCGCGTGCTCGAGGCCGCCGACCGGCTGATCGCCATCGGCTGTTTTTGCATCGGCACCGACCAGGTGGCGCTGAACGAGGCGAGAAATCGGGCGATCCCCGTCTTCAACGCCCCGTTCTCGAACACGCGCAGCGTCGCCGAGCTCGTGCTCGGCCAGATCATCATGCTGATGCGCGGCATCTTCCCGAAGTCGGTGGCGGCGCACCGCGGCGAGTGGATCAAGTCGGCCGCGAACAGTTGGGAGGTGCGCGGCAAGACGCTCGGCATCGTCGGCTACGGCAATATCGGCGCCCAGCTCAGCGTGCTCGCCGAATCCTTGGGCATGCACGTGATCTTCCACGACATCGCCCCGAAGCTGCCCTTGGGCCGCGCCGAGCCCTGCCCCGACCTCGAGAATCTGTTGCGCCGCGCCGACGTGGTCTCGCTCCACGTCCCCGACACACAGGCCACGCGCTGGATGATCGGCGAGCGGCAGATCCGCGCCATGCGGCCCGGCAGCTTCCTGATCAACGCCGCCCGCGGCACGGTCGTCGACGTGGAAGCACTCGCCGCCGCCATCCGCGACGGCCATCTCCTGGGAGCCGCCGTCGACGTATTCCCGGACGAGCCTTCGAGTGCCCGCGAGGAGTTCCTCTCGCCCTTGCGCGGCCTCGCGAACGTCATCCTCACGCCCCACATCGGCGGCTCCACCGCCGAGGCCCAGGCCCGCATCGGCAACGAGGTGGCGCGCAAGCTGATCGACTATTCCGACGTCGGCTCCACCTTCGGTGCCGTCAACTTCCCCCAGGTCCAGCTGCCCGCGCGCCCCTCGGGCACGCGCTTCATCCACGCCCACCGCAACGTGCCGGGCATCCTCGCCCGCGTCCTCGACGTCTTCGTCCGCCGCGGCCTCAACATCGGCGCCCAGTACCTCCAGACCGACGGCGAGATCGGCTACGTCGTCATGGACGTGGACGGCGGCTACGACGACGCGCAAGAGATCCAGGCCGAGCTCCGCGCCGTCGAGGGCACCATCCGCGCCCGCTTCCTCTACGAGCGGCATTGAGGGGCGGCGGCTCGCGTGCCGACTGGACCATGCGCAAGCTGGAGAGAGCCCCGGCTGCATGCTGTCCAGACAGCATGTCTAGACGGCGGTGATGGCCCTGAGCATCAAGACGGAGGAGGCCGACCGGTTGGCGCGGGAGCTCGCACCTGACCGGCGAGACCATGACGGAGGCCGTCACCCGCGCCTTGCGGGAATGGCTGGAGCGCGCGCGGCGAGGCTGCGACCAGCCTGCCGGTCCGCGTCGAGGCTTTTACGGCCCGGGTGCGCCCGCTGCTCGACACGCGACCCGTCACCGGGCCGAATGGGACGCGGCCTGCGACGCCCCCCTGCTGACCGAAGGGCATCGGTGATCGCGGTGGACAGCTCGGCGGTGATCGCCATCCTCTTCGGCGGGAGCGACTTCGCCAGGACCGATTTGGAGCCGAGGCTCGGCTGAGTCTGTTCGCCGCAAACGACCGTCCCCCTGCGCGTTTCGTGCTCCCGTTCCCGCCGGGCTCGCCGCAGGACCGATTCAAGGATAATATTCCTGATCGACCCGATCCGGTCTCCAGGCGGAGCTCTGCGCACGACGAAATCGAAAATTGCACGAACGAATTCGAGTAATCCTTTTGAATCGAAAATTAAGCCCAAAAGTGTTGGCGCATGTCCACACGATCGTGCCGGCGCTACGGCGAGTTGCGTTCCGGCCAACTCCCGCTTGGAGCCGTCCCCCTTTCCACGCTACCATTCTCCGCCCTTCACCCGAACCGCCGAGCAAGAGGATCAAGGGGCCATGGCGATCCTGGTCGACGAGGCGAGGCTCGACGAGCGGCTGGCGCGGCTCGAGGCGGCGCGGCCCTGGAGCCCGCGCGTGGTGTCCCGTCTGGAGGCGCTGATCCGCGGTGGCGACGATGCGGCCCTGTTCCGCGTCAACCCGCTCGCCTTCGCGGCCGAGCGCGGCATGGCCGAGGACGAGGCGGTCGACCTCTTCCTCCACGCCACGGCACTGGGGCTGTTCCAGATGGACTGGCTTCTGATCTGCCCGATGTGTGCCTGCGCGGTCGAGAGCTTCGCACAGCTCCGCGCCGTCACCCGCCGCTTCCGCTGCCCGTTGTGCCACAACGAGTACGAGGCGGTGATGGACGACTACATCGCCATCTACTTCACGCTCTCGCCGGCGATCGGCACGATCCGCCATCATCGCCCCGAGATGCTCGACGCATTCGATTACCTCTTCGTCTACAAGACCGTCCGCGAGGGCCGGGCTGCCGACGACCTGTCCCTCGTCGAGGCGACCCGGCCTTCCCTGCGCGGCCTGAGCTTCCTCGAGCCCGGCCGCACCACGACGTTCGTGTTCGAGGCGGCTGCTGGCGCCATTTCCGGTCTCAGCACCGACACCGACGCGGGCTTCCTCCTGCCCGTCACGGGCGACCGATCCGGCGAGCCGCAGCACCTGCGGCTGAGCTGGCTCGGCACGGCCTACCGGCCCGACCGGGTCGAGATCCGGCCGGGCCGGGTCGAGCTCGAGGTCGAGAACCTCACGCTGCAGCGTGGCGTGCTCGCCATTCTCCAGGTCGACCCGGATCACGAGGACACGCTGCTCGACTTCGCCCCCTACCTCACCGGCAAGCACCTTCTCACGAGCCAGACCTTCAGGAGCCTGTTCCGCTCCGAGGTGGTCGGCGGAGCACAAGGGCTCGCGATCCGCGACATCGCGCTCCTGTTCACCGACATCAAGGGCTCGACTGCACTCTACCAGCGGGTCGGCGACCTCAACGCCTTCCAGCTCGTCCAGCAGCATTTCGACCAGCTCCGCACCGCCACCGTGCGCCACGGCGGGGCGGTGGTGAAGACCATCGGCGATGCGGTCATGGCCGCCTACCCCGATGCAGCCCGTGCCGTTCGTGCGGCGCTCGACATGCGAGCGGCCATCGGGCGCTTCAACCAGGATCAGCCCGAGCGCTCCGTGTCGCTCAAGATCGGCATCCACCATGGTGCCGCGATCGCGGTGACGCTCAACGACCAGCTCGATTATTTCGGCCAGACCGTGAACATCGCCTCGCGGGTCCAGGAGATGGCCGATGCGGCGGAGATCTGGATCACCGAGGAGGTCTGGCGGTATCCCGACGTGCAGACGCTGCTCGCCTCCTACCCGACCGAGCCGCGCACCGCCCGCTTCCACAACATCGATCGGCCCATGACCGTGCTCAGGATCGGCCCGCCGGACCCTGCCGCCGCGGCGGCCTAGCCGAGCGGATGCTGCACAACTGTCTCGCCGATTGACAGAAGTGCAGCCCTCGGCCGATCCTTCGGCGGGATCGGCGGACGGAATGCCGCCGGCCACGATGACGCGACGATCCCAGGGAGGTCAGGTGTGCAGGCGGCGTTCATCCGCGGTATTCGCGACGTGGCGGTGGGCGAGATCCAAGAGCCCGTGCCCGGGCCGGACGAGCTCCTGATCGCGGTCGAGGCGGTCGGCATCTGCGGCAGCGACCTCCACTATTATCTCGAGGGTGCGATCGGCCAGCAGGTGGTCGAGGGCGGCTTCGTGCCCGGCCACGAGTTCGCCGGCCGTGTGGTGGACGACCGCGCCGCACGGTTCGGCATCGCCCCCGGCACGCTGGTCGCGGTCGATCCGGCCACGGCTTGCGGCCGCTGCGAGTGGTGCCACCGCGGCCACGTCAATCTCTGCCCGAACGTCGTGTTCAAGGGGGCGCCGCCGCACATGGGTGCCATGACCCGGCTGATCACCGCCCGCCCGGAAGCGCTCTTCCCGGTGCCGGAGGGGTTCGATGCCACCGACGCGGCCATGCTGGAGCCCCTGGGGGTCGCCGTCCATGCGGTCGATCTGGCGCGGCCGCGCCTGCTCGAGAGCTGTGCGGTGATCGGCTGCGGCGCCATCGGCCTGCTGACGCTGCAGGTCGCGAAGGTGGCGGGTGTGGGCGAGACGATCGCGGTCGAGCCCCATCAGGGCCGCCGGGCCCTGGCGCTCGAACTCGGCGCCGACCGGGCCGTGGCCACGGTCGCGGAGCTCCTGGAGCTGACGCACGGGCGCGGCGTTGATCTCGTGCTCGAGGCGACCGACGTGCACGAAGGCTTCCAGCTCGCGGCCGAGGCCGCGCGCATCGGCGGCCGGGTGGTGCTGATCGGCATCCCCGAGGGTGACAGCTATGCACTTCAGGCCTCGCTCGCCCGAAGGAAGGGGCTCGGCATCAAGCTCTCGCGCCGCATGGGCCACGTCTATCCCCGCGCCATCGAGCTGGTCCGCCGCGGCCGGGTCGACGTGCGCCGGCTCGCCACCCACCACTTCCCGCTCGCGGCGGCACCCGAGGCCTTCGCCCTTCAGGCCGAGCGCTCAGGCGGGATCGTCAAGGCCATCCTGCATCCGAACGGCTCGCCCGGCGCTTGAGCGTCTGGCGAGCCGTCGACTGCCGAGCCACCCAAGAACGAACAGGGAGGATCAGAGAATGCCCGCCTTCGTCGAACGTTTCTCGCTCGCTGGCAAGCGTGCGCTGGTCACCGGTGCTTCCAAGGGGATCGGCTTCGAGATCTGCCGCGTGCTCGCCGATGCCGGGGCCGACATCGCCGCCGTCGCCCGCGATGCGGAGGGCCTGGCCGAGGTCGAGGCCGCGGTCGAGGCGTTGGGGCGCCGTTGTGTCGTGATCGAGGCCGACCTCGCCACGATCGAGGCGCCCCGCGAGGCGGCAAGCCGAGCCCTCGCCGCCTTCGGCACGATCGACATCCTGGTCAACAATGCCGGGATCGCGCTCCTGGACGAGCTCCTGGTCGCCGAGGTCGAGGACTGGGACCGGACCATGGCGGTCAACCTGCGCGCCCCCTTCCTCCTCGCCCAAGCCCTCGCCCCCGCCATGATCGAGCAGCGCAGCGGCAAGATCATCAACATCAGCTCACAGACCGGGATCGTCGCCCTCGAGCGCCACGGCGCCTACGCCGCCTCCAAGAACGGTCTCAACGCGCTGACCAAGGTGATGACGGTCGAGTGGTCGCGCTACAACATCCAGTGCAACGCGGTCTGCCCGACCATCGTCATGACGCCCATGGGCGAGAAGGTCTGGAGCGATCCCGAAAAGCACGGGCCGATGCTGGCCAAGACCCCGCTCGGCCGCTTCGGCAAGCCGGTCGAGGTCGCGGACGTCGTCCTGTTCCTGGCCTCCAAGGCCTCCGATCTCGTGACGGGCGAGGCCATCCTCTGCGATGGCGGCTTCACCGCGGGCTGAGCGCGTCGCCCGAAGGGCGTTCCCGTGCCGCTCCCGCGTGGGCGGGATCGGCTCCGGCCCCAGGATGCCGCGCGCGCGACGGCGTGATCGGCTACCGAGCCCGGCCCTTCCCGCGTCCCTGCGGGAGAGGGCGACACGGTCGAAACACGTCGAGCCCTCGGCGACACGCGCCCGAAACGCTGCTCCGCTAGAGCAGGGCCTCTCCTAGCAGCTCATCGAGCATGGGAGGCCCAGGGCACCATGACTGCCAGCACCGCCCCTGCCGCGACCCTCGACGGGATCGGGCTCCTGGCCCCGCTGGAGCCCGCCGAGCGCAAGATGCTCGCCGCCCGCTGCGCCTGGCGCCGCTATCGCGCCGGCGAGCGCATCCTGAGCCGGGATTCGAGCTGCCGTCACGTCCTGTTCATCGTCGAAGGCGCGGTCCGTGTCGTCAACTACGCCGCCTCGGGCCGCGAGGTCGCCTATGCCAGGATCGGCGCCGGCCACCACGTGGGCGAGCTCTCGGCCATCGACGGCGAGCCACGCTCGGCCTCGGTCGAGGCCGAGACCGACTGCCTCGTCGCCTCGCTGCCTGCGAGCGCGTTCCACGAGCTCCTCCTGGCCCACGGGGCGATCACGCTCGCGCTCCTGCGGGACCTCGCGCGCATGGTCCGCCGCGCCGACGAGCGGATCACCGAGCTCACCGTGCTCGGCGCCATGCAGCGTGTCTATCGCGAGCTGCAGCGCCTGGCCCGCCCTTCTCCCGAGGGGCTCAAGGTGACGCCGCTGCCCACACAGGAGAGCCTCGCCGCCCATGTCGGCACCACACGCGAGACCGTGGCCCGCGCCTTCGGCCAGCTCATCCGCTCGGGCATCGTCGGCCGCAGCGGGCGCGACCTCGTGATCCGCAACGCCGCGATGCTGGACACCCTCATCGGGGCGGAAGCGTAGGGCATCGGCTCCGGCGGGCGACAGGTCTGTCAGCCGTGGGCGGTGACGACCGCCGTGAGCTCGCTGGTGATTCGTCGCAACGCAGCCTGCAGCGCCTCGCGGCCGTGGTCGACGGCGCACGTCCGCTCCATCTGCCGTGCAAGCGCGGTAAGCTCGACGGCGCCGATGGCGGCGCTGACACCGGCGAGCACGTGCGCCGAGCGCCTGATCGCCTCGGGCTCCGCATCGGTGAGGCCGAGCAGCTTCGTGCCGTGGCGCTCGATGTCGGCAACGGCGGTGAGCAGGATCCCGTTGACCACCTCGGTGCCGAGGTCGTCGTAGAGCACGTCGACGACCGCACGGTCGAGCACCTCGTCGGCCGGAACCGAGATGGCTCCGTGAGGCGGGTCCTGGCTGACCATGAGAGATGGGCTCCCTCGTGAAGGTTGGGGTGGGCGATACGGCGCCGATGCCATCGGGCATGATCATCGGATCGTGAGCATGTTACGAGCAACAGTCATGCCATTCGACCCAAGGATGACAAAATGGCTTATCGCAGCAACCTAAAAGAGCTATTAGGGTTCGAGACACGCCTCAAGCAGAACGCTGGCCGATGGACACCCTTGCCGCCCCCCGTTCGTCGTTCGTCCTGATCGTCGAGGACACGCCTTCCATGGCCCAGCTCTGCGCCGCCTATCTGCGGCGTGACGGGCACGAGGTCGAGATCGCGACGACCGGGCAGGAAGCCCTGGCCACGATCAGGACCAGAACGCCGGGGGTCATCGTCCTCGATCTCCATTTGCCCGATCTCAGCGGGCAGGCGATCCTCGAGGAGGTCCGACGTCAGGCGCTGCCGACCAGCGTCGTGGTCATCACGACCGACGGCTCGATCCGGGTCGCGGTCGAGGCGATGCGCGCCGGCGCCTACGACTTCCTGGTCAAGCCGTTCAACGCCGACCGGCTCACGACCACGGTACGCAACGCTCTCGAGCGCTGGCACCTCAAGACCGAGGTCGACGTCCTCAAGGACAGTCTCGGCCGTGACCGGTTCTGCGGCTTCATCGGCGCGTCGCTCGCGATGCAGAGTGTCTATCGGACCATCGAGGCCGTGGCACCGTCGAACGCGCCCGTGTTCATCACCGGCGAGAGCGGCACCGGCAAGGAGCTGGCAGCCGAGGCGATCCACCAGCTCAGCCCGCGCCGCAGCGGACCGTTCGTGCCGCTCAACTGCGGCGCCATTCCGCACGACCTCGTCGAGAGCGAGATCTTCGGCCACGTGAAGGGTGCCTTCACGGGTGCGGTAGCCGACCGCGCCGGTGCGGCGAAGCAGGCGCATGGCGGCACGCTGTTCCTGGACGAGATTTGCGAGATGCAAATCGACCTGCAAACCAAGCTGTTGCGGTTCCTGCAGACCGGCACGTTCCAGCCCGTGGGCAGCGGCAAGCTGCAGCAGGTCGACATCCGGGTGATCTGCGCCACCAACCGCGACCCTTGGGCAGAAGTCGTCGCCGGCCGTTTTCGCGAGGATCTCTACTATCGTCTCTACGTGGTCCCGATCCAGATGCCGCCTCTGCGTGAGCGCGAGGACGACGTCATCCTGATCACGAGGGCGCTCCTCGCCCGCTATGCCGGCGAGGAGCGCAAGGCCTTCAAGCGCCTCGCCGAGGACGCCGAAGCGGTGCTGCGCGGTTACGACTGGCCGGGCAACGTGCGGCAGCTTCAGAACGTGATCCGCAACGCCGTCGTCATGAACGACGGCGAGGCGTTGACCGCCTCGATGCTGCGGATCGCAGGCCTGAGCGCCCGGACCACGCCGCTGCCGGCCGCGGCGTCCCCCGCCCTCCCCGCAGCGCCGGGCCAAGCGGCGGTCGCGCCTCCCGCGCGGGAAACCGCGGCCATCGAACGTCCTGGCCTGCGCACCGATCCCGGCGGCTGGCAGGCCGAGCAGGACGTGGTGCCGCTCTGGCAGGTCGAGAAGGCGGCGATCGAGCGGGCGATCGAGCTCTGCGCCGGCAACATTCCCCGCGCAGCGGCGTTCCTCGGCGTCAGCCCCTCCACCCTCTACCGCAAGCGCCAGTCCTGGGAGGCCGAGGGCAAGCGCTGAGCGGTGCAGCGCTCCCGCCGCTCCGCCGGGCGAGGTACGACAGCGCGCCGTCAGCCGCCGCCGATCCCCTCGATGATCCTGCCGCTGCCGTTGCAATTCGAGCAGGTCTTCCCGTCCACCTTGCCCGTACCGGAGCAGACCGGACAGAGGGCTTCGCCCGTGCCGGGCGTGCCGGGAGGCGCCTCGTCGCCAGGGTTGGTGCCGCCCGGTGCATTCTGCTGGGCCATGACAAGTCTCCTCCTGGCTCGGGCACGCCAGCGCCCGGGCCGCCACGACACCCTTATGGGCGTACCTCCTACCAACGGCGATCGGGCGTCGAGGTTCACACCGCGGAACATCGCCGCGGAGGCGGTGTTTTCCCGTCGAACGATTCTGCCGGGTGGCAGATAGGCCAGTCGAAGGCGACAGGATGAGGGTGAGCGACGTGATGACCCGTGGCGTCGAGTTCGTTCCGGCCGACGCCACGATCCAGGAAGCCGCCACCGCGATGGCCGAGCACGATATCGGCGCCATCCTCGTGGGCTCGGCGGAGCGCCTCGAAGGTATTCTCACCAACCGCGACATCATTCTCAGGGTCGTGGTCGAGGGCCGGCATCCGGCCAAGACCCGGGTCGGAGGGGTCATGTCCTCGACCCTCTTCACCTGCACCAGCGACGACGGGCCCGAGGAGGCCCTGGCTCTCATGGAGGAGCGCCAGGTGCGTCGCCTGCCGGTGCTCGAGGACGAGCGCGTGGTCGGGATCGTGACGCGCCGCGACCTCCTGCGCGAGGAGATCGGACACGCCGGAGCAGCCGCCGCGCGGTCGGCCGCCGTTCCGCCCGAGCCGCGCTGACCGCGCCGTCCGAGCCGCTCCCCTGCTCCATGACGCTCCAGCAGGGACTGGCGTTCGCCATCGTCGGCGCGATGATGGCGCTCTTCGTCTGGGGCCGGCTGCGCTACGACCTCGTGGCGATGCTGGCCCTGCTCGCTGCGGTCGCGGTCGGCATCGTTCCGCCCGAGAAGGCCTTCGCCGGCTTCGGCGACGACATCGTCGTCATCGTGGCGACGGCGCTCCTGGTGAGCGCTGCCGTCGCGCGCTCGGGCATCACCGAGCGGCTGATCGCACCGCTCGCTCCCCGTCTCACCACAGCGGGACGGCAGGTCCTGGTGTTGGTCGCGGCCGTGACCCTGCTCTCCGCCTTCGTCAAGAACGTGGGCGCTCTCGCCATCCTCATGCCGATCGCGTTCCAGCTCGCGCGCCGCACCGGCACATCGCCGAGCTCGCTCCTGATGCCGCTCTCCTTCGGCTCGCTCCTGGGCGGCCTCATGACGCTCATCGGCACCTCGCCCAACGTGATCGTGTCGCGCATGCGCAGCGAGCTCTTGGGCGAGCCCTTCCGCATGTTCGACTTCATGCCGGTCGGGGTCGGCATCGCCGCTGCGGGCGTGCTCTTCCTCGCCTTCGGCTACCGCCTGCTGCCGACGGGCCGCAAGGGCACGGCCTCGATCGACGCCGCCTTCAACATCGAAGGCTACACCACCGAAGCGATCGTGCCGCCGGATTCGCCCACGGTCGGCAAGTCGGTCACCGAGCTCGAGACGCTGGGCGAGGGCGAGGTCGCGGTCACGACCGTGATCCGCGAGCGCTTCCGGCGCTACGCCCCGTCCTCGGACTGGCAGCTCCTCGCGAACGACGTCCTCCTCCTGCAGGGCGAGCCCGCGGCGCTCGAGCGGCTCGTGGCGCGCGCCAAGCTGCAGCTCGCCACCAAGGCGGCGGCACCGGAGGCGGCGGCCAGCGACGAGATCGGCGTGATGGAGGCGGTCGTGACCGCCGATTCGCTTCTGGTCGACCGTTCGCCGACCCAGCTGGCACTCCGCCGCCGCTATCAGGTGAACCTCCTGGCGGTGAGCCGGCGCGGCGAGCGGGTCATCCAGCGCCTGCGCTCGGTCAAGTTCCGCCCCGGCGACGTGCTGGCGCTCCAGGGCGATCTCAACACGATGCCCGACACGCTGGGCGAGCTCCGGCTCCTGCCGCTGGCCCAGCGCGGCGTCTCGCTCGGCCGCGGCCGCAGCACCTGGCTGCCGGTGGCGATCCTGGCCACCGCCATGCTGCTCGTGGCCCTGCAGATCGTGCCGGTCGCGGTCGCGTTCTTCGGGGCGGCGACCGCGATCCTGCTGTTTCGCGTCATCAGCCTGCGCGAGGCCTACGAGGTCGTGGAGTGGCCGATCCTGATCCTCCTGGGCGCCCTCATTCCGGTGAGCGAGGCCCTGCACACGACGGGCGGCACCGAGCTGATCGCGGGCTGGCTCTCCACGGCGACCCACAGCCTGCCGCCGCTCGCGGCGCTGGCCCTGATCGTGATGGTGGCCATGGCCGTGACCCCGTTCCTCAACAACGCCGCCACCGTCCTGATGATGGCACCGATCGCAGCGAGCCTCGCGAAGCAGCTCGGCCTCGACCCGGACCCGTTCCTGATGGCGGTGGCGGTGGGGGCGGCCTGCGACTTTCTCACGCCGATCGGCCATCAGTGCAACACACTGGTGATGGGGCCCGGCGGCTACCGCTTCGACGACTACTGGAAGCTCGGCCTGCCGCTCTCGATCATCGTCATCGTCGTGGGCGTGCCGCTGATCGCGCTCGTCTGGCCGCTGCGGCCGGGCTGAGCCGAGGGCGGCCAGGCGGCGGAAGCCGACCGGCGCGGCGTCAGCGCACCGGCACGGCGAGGAGCGGCCGGCCGGCCTGGCGCAGCACCTGCTCGGTCGTACTGCCGCGGAGCGCGTCCAGGAGGCCGTCGCGGCCGCGGGTCGGCATCACGATGAGATCGGCATCGATCTCGGCCGCGGTCTGCAGGATGCGTGGCACCACCGAGCCGTCGGCCAGAATCCGCCTCAGCCGCGACTCGTGCCGCGCATCGACCGCGGCAGTCGGCATCTCCTCGGGCGTGCCGACGTGGAGCGCGTGCAGGAGCGTGTCGCCGCAGTCCAAGGCATCCGCGATCCTGAACGCCAGCGACGCGGCGTAGCCCGAGCTGGTGGAAAGATCGATCGGAAGCAGGATGTTCCTCAAGGAGGCCTTGCCCGTCGCGGCGTCGACGAAGCCGGGATGGCCCACCGGCAGGAACAGGGTCGGGATCTTGGCGCGCCGGGCCAGCGACTCGGCGATCGAGCCCTGGAGGAACCGGGCCAGCCCCTCGCGCGCATGGGTGGCGAGCACCAGAAGATCGCAGCGATTCTCGGTGGTGAAGCGCAAGATGGCGTCGGTCGGGTCCTCGTCGGGGACGTCCGCCTTGGTCACCCGCAAGCCCAGCTTCTCGCTCACCGCCGTGGGCGCCGCATCGGGCGCGAGCAGACCCCAGCGCGTCAGCGTGCTGCGCACGCCGGGGAAAGCGGCCCAGTCCGCATCCTCACCGATCTCGAGCTTCTCGGCATGAACCAGGTAGAAATGGCCGTGCGTCGCCAGCGCCAGGCGGAGCGCATGAGCGAATGCCGCCTCGCCGCCCGCAGTGAAGTCGGTCGGATGAACGATGTGGCTGAAGTCCTGAACGTCGGTCGGGTCGGGCGAGGTCATGAGACGCGCTGTCCGAGTGCAAGAGTGGTCGGGTGCAAACTAGCCCGAGGGGGGCCGACCGCCAATCATCGGTCGGTATCCGGCACCTCAGATCGAAGCCATGTAGCCGCCGTCCACGTAGAGAATCTGGCCGGTGACGTAGCGGGCGGCATCCGAGCACAAGAACACGGCAGTGCCGACGAGATCGCGCAGGTCGCCGAACCGGCCGGCCGGGATCTTCCCCAGCATGGTCCGCGTCCAGCCCTCGTCGCGGTAGAAGGTCTCGGTGAGCTCGGTGCGGAAATAGCCGGGGCCGATGGCGTTCACCCGGATGCCGAGCGGTGCCCATTCGGCGGCGAGCGCCCTGGTCATGCCCAGAAGCCCCGCCTTCGACGAGCCGTAAGGTACCGCGGTCGGCACGCCCACGGCACTCGTGAGCGAGCAGATGTTGACGATCGTCCCGCCCCGGTCCGCCTTCATGTACCAGGCCGCGGCCTGGGCGGCGAAGAAGGCGCCTTTCAGGTTCGTGTCGACGATCCGGTCCCACAGCGCCTCGTCCACCTCGAGCGAGGGGCAGACCTGCTCGGTGCCGGCATTGTTGACGAGGATGTCGAGCCCGCTCAGGGTCTCGGCCGCCTTGGCCACGCCGTCGCGCACGCTCTCGACCTCGCGCACGTCCATCGCGAGCGGCAGCGCCCGGCGGCCTTCCGCCTCGATGGCAGCGGCGCAGGACGCCAGCCGTGCCGGCTCGCGCGCCGCGATCGCCACGTCGGCGCCGAAGCGGGCGAGGCCGATGGCCAGCGCCTCGCCGATCCCGCGGCTGGCACCGGTCACCAGCGCCTTGCGGCCATGAAGCGTGAAGGCCGGCTCGCACGGCTCCAGCATGACGAGATCTCCCTGGTCCGGTTCGCTGCCCCGGAGCATTGCTTCCATGCGCCTTTCTGTCCACGTGGCACCCTTGCCCAACCCTGCTCGCTCGGGCACTGTCCGCCCCGGCTTTCGGCACGGGACGGAATCGCGAGGCATTGGGGTTGACGCGGGGAATCGGCACCGAGCCCATGGTGCGGCTCGAGCGCGTGAGCCGGCGTTTCGGCACGACGCTCGCCGTCGAGGACGTCTCGCTCTCGCTCGAGCAGGGCGCCTTCCTCACCATCCTCGGGCCATCGGGCTGCGGCAAGACCACGCTGCTCCGCATGATCGCGGGCTTTATCACGCCGTCCTCGGGCGAGATCGTGATCCACGGCCGGCCAGTGGCAGCGCTTCCGCCCTGGCGGCGCAGGATCGGCATGGTGTTCCAGAAGCTCGCCCTGTTCCCGCACCTGACGGCGTTCGAGAACGTCGCTTATCCTTTGCGGATGCGGGGCTTTCCCGCGACCGGGATCCCGGAGCGGGTCGAGCGCTATCTCGCGCTCGTGCGCCTTGCCGGCTACGGCGCGCGCCGGCCGCACGAGCTCTCGGGCGGCCAGCAGCAAAGGGTCGCGATCGCCCGTGCTCTCGTGTTCGAGCCCGATCTTCTCCTCCTCGACGAGCCCCTGGCCGCCCTCGACAGGAAGCTGCGCGAGGACATGCAGCTCGAGTTCCGGCGCATCCAGCAGGAGCTGGGTGTGACCACGATCAACGTCACCCACGACCAGCGCGAGGCGCTGGTCATGTCCGACCGCATCCTGGTCATGGACAAGGGCCGGGTGCAGCAGGCGGCCCCGCCGCTCGAAGCTTACGCCCGCCCGGCCAACCGCTTCGTCGCGGGCTTTCTCGGCCTCACCAACTTCCTGCCCGGCGAGGTGCTGGCGGTGACGGACGGCAGGGCGCGCCTCAAGGTTGGCAGCATCGAGCTCGAGGGCGCTTGTGCCGATCCGATGCTGGCTCCCGGCCGAAAGGTCGAAGCCGCGGTGCGGGCCGAGCGGGTGCGGCTCCTCGACGGCGCCACGGCTTGCGACGTACGCCTCGAAGCCGAGGTGAGCGAGGTCGTGTTCGAGGGCGACCGCTTCGTCTACGAGGTCCGCGCCGCGGCCCTGGACGGCCTGCCGTTGCGCCTGTTCGACCTCGACCCCTTGGGCCATCCGCGTCATCGTGTCGGCGATTCCGTCATGGTCGGCTGGAGGATGAGCGATCTCATGGTGTTCCCGGCCTGACGGAAGGCAAGGGAGGAAAGAATGACCACGAACATGTCCGCCACGCTGTCCCGGCGCCGGCTCTTGGGCACGGCCACCTGCGCCGGTCTCGCCGCGCTACCGCTGGCCTCGCGCTTCACGCTGGCCGCCGAGCCGACGAAGCCCAAGGAGCTCATCGTCCGTGCCTGGGGCGGGGTCTGGGTCGAGGCGCTGGAAAAGGGTGTCTCCAAACCGTTCCGCGAGCGGACCGGCATCGCCGTCCGCCACGATCTCACCGAGGACAACGAGCTCAGGCCCAAGATCTGGGCCGCGGTCGATCAGCGCCGCACACCACCGGTCCACGTCAACTGGGACACCACGACCAACGCCACCAAGTCGGCACTGCGCGGCGTCGCCGAGGACCTGAGCGATCTCGCGAACCTCAAGGAGATGCTCCCGGCCGCGCGGCCCACGGGCTTTCGGGGCGTGCCGCTCATCAACATGTATTCCTATGTCTACGTCCTCGCCTACCGCGACGAGGCGTTCCCGAACGGCGCGCCCGATAGCTGGCAGGTCCTGCTCGACCCGCGCTTCAAGGGCCGCATCGCGCTTTACGACGACGGCATCGGCTTCCAGCCGCCGGCCCAGATCGCGGGCGGCGGCAAGCTCGAGGACATCCCGGACAACATGGAGCCGTGCTGGTCGTTCATGCGCAAGGTGAAGGCGCAGAACCCGCTGCTCGGCGAGGACCCCGACTTCACCACCTGGTTCCAGAACGGCGAGATCGACCTCGCCTGTACCATCCTCTCGAACGCGCGGGCGGCGCGGCAGAACGGCATCAAGGTCTCCTGGACCGTGCCGAAGGAAGGGGCGAAGGTCGACACGGACAGCATGTGGGTTCCGAAGGGTCTGCCCGAGAACGAGCTCTACTGGGCAAAGCGCTATATCGACTTCGCCATGACCAGGGAGGCGCAGCAGGTCTGGACCGGCGAGCTCGGCCTGCCGGGCCTGCGTCCCGGCCTGACGCCGCCGGCCGACCTCGTGGGCGATCCCGCCTATCCGACCAGGCCCGAGGACTTCGCGCGGCTCCTGAGCGTTCCGAGCCCCGTTCTGGTTCAGCACGAGGCCGAGTGGTCGCAGAAGTTCAACGAGATCATGCAGGGCTGAGACGATGCGGGGGAGGCGGGCCTCCCCCGCGAGCTCCCTCGAGGACGATGACGCACCGACCTTTCAGCCTGCGCGTGCTCGATGCGATCGAGGCCGTGCGCGTCCGCTTGTGGCCCGAGGCGTTCCGGCCGCTCACGCCCTTGGCCTTTCTCCTGCCGGCGCTCATTCTTACCGGCCTTCTGGCGGCGGGCCTGGTGCCGCTGCTCGATGCCAGCTTCCGGCCGCTGGACCCTGCCACCTTCCGCCTCGCCGAGAGCTACGCGGCCAAGAACTACATCACCCTCCTGACCCGTCCGGTCTATGGCTGGATAGCGCTTCGCACCTTCGCCGGGGCCGTGATCGTCACCGTCGTCACCCTGATTCTCGCCTTTCCTTATGCCTGGACGATGGTCCGCACCCGGAGCGCGAGGCTGCGCCGCTGCCTGCTGAGCGCCCTGTTCCTGCCGTTCTTCATCGGCCAGGTGGTCCGCGCCTATGGCTGGCTGATCGTGCTCGGCAAGCAGGGCCTTTTGAATGCCGTGCTGGCATCCCTGGGCCTGCCGCCCCTCTCGATCCTCTACACCTATGGCGGCGTGCTGCTCGGGCTCGTCCAGTACATGCTGCCCTTCGCCGTCCTGATGCTGGCACCGGCGCTGACCGCCATCCCGAAGGAGATCGAGCTCGCCTCGGCGAGTCTCGGCGCCACCCCCGCCGCCACCTTCCGCCACGTGGTCCTGCCCCTGGCCCGGCCCGGCCTCGTCGCAGCCGCGGTCGTCGTCTTCACGCTCACGCTCACCGACTTCGCCATGCCCGAGATCATGGGCGGCGGCAGCAACAAGTTCGTGGCGAGCGCCGTCTACGACGCCTTCTTCCAGCTCGCCGATCCCGGCCTCGGCGGTGCCTTGGCCATCGCGCTCACCCTCGTGGGCTCGCTCGTCGTCGGCACCGCACTCGCGGCCTTCGGGCTCGGTACGCTGGGCTACGTCCAGGAACGGAAGGAAGCATCATGAAACGCGGACTCCTGCCGCTCCTGCTCGGCCTCGTCACGATCCTCGATGTCGTGTTCCTGGCGCTGCCGACGCTCGTGGTCCTCGCGGCGTCGTTCACGGCCGGCAACATCGTCACCTTCCCGCCGCAGGGCTGGAGCCTGCGCTGGTACGCCGACCTCGTGCAGAAGCCCGAATTCCTGGAAGCGCTCGGGCGCTCGCTCGAGGTCGGGGTGGTCTGCACCGCGCTCGCGATCCCGGCCGGCACGCTCGCGGCTTTGGCGCTCGCACGCTTTCGCCTGCGCGGCGCCGCCTTCCTTCAGATCTATCTTCTCCTGCCGTTCACCATCCCGCTCGTGGTCTCGGGTGTCGGCCTCATGCTCGTCTTCGGCCGGCTCGGCTGGCTCGGCAGCATCTGGCCGGTGGGTGTCGCCTGCTGCGTCGTCAACCTGCCCTTCATGATCTGGGCCGTGGCTGCCGCCGTGAACCATCTCGACCCCGATCTCGAGAACGCGGCCTGGAACTGCGGCGCGCCGCCGGCCCACGCCTTCTTCACCGTGACGCTCCCGGCCGTCATGCCCGGCATCGTCACCGGGGCGCTGGTCATGTTCATCCTCGCCGTCAACGAGTTCCTGGTGAGCCTGATGCTCGTGGACGCGCGCACCGTGACCCTGCCGGTCCTGGTCTACAACGCCATCCGCTCGATCATCACGCCCGATCTCGCCGCCGTCTCGGTCGTCTACGTCGTGCTGGCGCTCGCCGCCATCGCCGCCCTCGACCGTCTGGTCGGCCTCGAAATCTTCCTCAAGTCGAAGCAGAGCTGAACGATGCCCGCGATCAATCTCTTCGAGCTCGACGCCCTCCCGGCCGACCGCTACCGGGCCCTTCTCGCCCGCACCGAAGCCGATCTCGGCTCGTTCATGGAGCCCGTCCGGCGGATCGTGGAGGCCGTCCGCGCGGAAGGCGATGCGGCCATCGTCCGGCTCGCCCGCGAGATCGACGGGGTGACGCTCGACCCCGCCCGTCTGATGGCGAGCGAGGAGGAGTTCGCGGCGGCCGAACGGGCGCTCGAACCCGAGGTCAAGGAGGCGATATCCTACGCGGTCGACAATATCCGCCGCTTCCACGAGCGGCAGAAGCCGGAGCCGATGTGGCTCATGGAGATCCGCCCCGGTGCCTTCGCCGGCGAGCGCTGGTCGCCGATCCCCTCGGTCGCCTGCTACGTCCCGCGCGGCAAAGGCGCCTTCCCCTCGGTGATGATGATGACGACGGTGCCGGCCGTGGTCGCCGGCGTGCCCGAGGTCGTGGTTCTGACTCCGCCGACGCCCGAGGGCGGCATCGACGCCGCGAGCCTCTACGCCGCCCGTATGGCCGGCGTCACCAAGGTCTACCGTGTCGGCGGTGCCGTGGCCGTCGCCGCCGCAGCCTTCGGCACGGCGTCGATCCCCAGGCTCGCGAAGATCGTAGGCCCCGGCAGCCCTTGGGTCGTGGCCGCGAAGCGTCTTCTGGCCGATCGGATCGACACCGGCCTCCCGGCCGGTCCCAGCGAATCGATCGTCCTCGCCGATGCTACGGCGGATCCCGCCATCGCCGCGCTCGACCTTTTGATCGAGGCCGAGCACGGCCCCGACAGCTCGGCCTTCCTCGTCACCGACAGCCGCGAGGTCGCCGAGGTCGCCCGCAGGCACCTGCCCGAGCTGATGTCGGGGCTCGGCCCACAGCGCCGCCAGTTCGTCGAGGCGGTCTTGTGCGGGCCGCGTGGCGGCATCGTCCTCGCCCCCAACTGGGAAGCAGCACTCCGCTTCGTCAACGACTACGCGCCCGAACATCTCGAGGTGCTCTCGGCCGAGCCGCTCCAGCACCTGGGCGCCATCCACCATGCCGGCGAGATCCTGTTCGGTCAGAACACGCCGATCACCATCGCCAATTTCTGCCTCGGCCCCGACTGCGTGCTGCCCACGGGCGGCTGGGCGCGCACCTTCTCGGCTCTCGGCGTCCACGACTTCATGAAGCGCACGAGCCTCGGCCACGTCACTGCCAAGGGCTACCCCGAGCTCGCCCGCCACGCCCGGGTGCTCGCCGCCTACGAGGGCTTCGAGGCCCACGCCCAGGCACTCTCGGCGCTACGGACGAAGCTCGCAGGCTAGCGCAACGCCTCCGATCGGCCGGAGATCAGCCGCAGCGTATGGTGGGCGATCATCAGCTCCTCGTCGGTCGGGATCACGTAGGCCTTGAGCCGGCTGGCCGCGCTCGTGATCAAAGGCCCGTGCTCCTGGTTCGCCGCCTCGTCGAGCACGAAGCCCAGCCAGGCGAGCCGCTCCAGCACCCGGCCGCGGATCACGGGGCTGTGCTCGCCGATGCCGGCCGTGAACACCAGCCCGTCGATCCCGCCCATGGCCGCCGCCAGCGCGCCGGCCTCGCGGGCGATGCGGTAGACGAAGTAGTCGAGCGCCAGCTTCGCCCCCGCCGCGTCGCTCGCGAGAAGATCGCGCACGTCGTTGCTGATGCCGGAGAGGCCTTTCAGTCCGCCCTCGTGATAGAGGAAGTGCTCGATCCGTTTCGCGTCGAAGCCCTTCGCCTGCACGAGGTAGAGCACCACACCGGGGTCGAGCTGGCCGGTGCGCGTACCCATCGGCAGGCCGTCGACGGCGGTGAAGCCCATCGTGCTGTCGAGGCTGCGGCCGGCATGGATCGCGCACATCGAAGCGCCGCTGCCGAGATGGCACGCCACGACCCGCCCCCTCGCCAGCGCCGGGTCGATCTCCTCGAGCCTGTGCGCGATATACTCGTAGGAGAGCCCGTGAAAGCCGTAGCGGCGCACTCCCTCCCTGTACCAGGCCTCGGGAATCGCGAAGCGGTCGGCGACCTCGGGGTGGCCGCGGTGGAAGGCGGTATCGAAGCACGCGACCTGGGGCACTGCAGGGTTGCGCTTTCGGATGGCCCGGATCGGCGCCAGGTTGTTGGGCTGGTGCAAGGGGGCGAGCGGTACCAGGTGCTCGAGCCGGTCCAGGACCAGATCGTCGATCAGCACGGGCTCGCCGTAGTCCGGTCCGCCGTGGACGACGCGATGCCCGACCGCGACCGGCGTCCGGCCGCCGAGCCGCTCCAGGAGCCAGTCGCCGAGCCGGTGCATGGCGGCCGTGAGATCGGGCACGGCCGCCGCTTCGTACGACTCGTCGATCAGCGTGCGGCCGAATGCATCCCTGACGCTCAGACGCGGGTGGGTGCCGATGCCCTCGAGCTGCCCCTTGGAGCGCAGCTCGAGCCGGTGGCCGGACGGCAGGAGGCGGAAGAGCTGGAACTTGATGCTGGACGAGCCGGCATTGACGACGAGGAGCGTGTCGGTCACGTGCATCACTCCGCCGCCACGGCCGCGACCTGCTGCTGGCGGCGGCTGTGGGCGTAGAGCGCGGCCACGGCGCAGGACGCCAGGCGGGTGCGGACATTGTCGGCACGGCTGGTGAGGATGACGGGCACACGGGCGCCAAGCACGATGCCGGCCGCATCGGCATTGGCGAGGAAGGACAGGTTCTTAGCCAGCATGTTCCCGGCCTCGAGGTCCGGAACCACCAGGATCTGGGCATGGCCGGCGACGGGCGAGGCGATTCCCTTGATCCGGGCGGCCTCGGGGCTGATCGCGTTGTCGAGCGCCAAAGGCCCGTCGAGGAAGCCGCCCTTGATCTGGCCGCGGTCCGCCATCTTGCACAGAGCGGCGGCATCGATGGTGCCCGGGATCTTGGGGTTCACGGTCTCGACCGCGGACAGGATCGCGACCCTGGGCTCGCCCAGGCCCAGGCCCCGGTGGAGGTCGATCGCGTTCCGGACGATGTCGGCCTTGGTCTCGAGATCGGGAAAGATGTTGATTGCGGCATCCGTGATGAACAGGGGATCCGGGTATGTCGGCACGTCCATGATGAAGACGTGGCTGATCCGGCGCTCGGTGCGCAGGCCCGTCTCCTTGGCGACGATCTCGTGCATGAGCTCGTCGGTGTGCAGGCTGCCTTTCATCAGGAGCTCGGCCTTGCCCGCACGGACCAGCTCGACCGCCTTCGCCGCCGCGGCGTGGCTGTGCGGCGCGTCCACGAGCTCGAAGCTCGCGATGTCGAGCGCGTGCTCCCTCGCGACGGCCCTGATCTTGCCGGCGGGGCCGACCAGGATCGGCACGATGATCCCTTTCTCCGCCGCCTCGACCACGCCGTGCAGCGAGGGCTCGTCGCAAGGATGCGCCACGGCGCAAGGAATGGGCGGGATCTCGTTCGTGCGCTCGATCAGGCGGCGATAGCTGTCGTGGCGCTGAAGACGAATCTCCGGCAGCTCGCGCGCCGGGGCCACCAGCCGCTCCGTCGGGGCCAGCACGGTGGCGACGCCAGTGAGCACGGGCCTGCCGTCCTGGTTGATGCAGGCGCAGTCGAACCGGACCAGCTTGCGCTCGGGATCCTTCTCCTTGGCGGTGACGCTCACCGTGATCGTGTCGCCGGCCCGGACCGGCGCCGAGAAGCGCAGATCCTGGCCGACATGGATCGTGCCGGGACCGGGCAGCTTGTTGCCCAGCAGATTCGAGATCAGCCCGGCCGTGAGCATGCCGTGCGCGACGACACCTTGAAACCGCGCCTGTCGTGCGAACGCCTCGTCCAGGTGCATCGGGTTGGCGTCGCCGGACACGGCGGCGTAGAGCTCGATGTCCTCCTTGGTGATGACGCGCTCGAAGCTCGCGCTCTCGCCGATCTCGATCTCGTCGAAGGTGCGATTCGAGACCATCAGGGGCTCGCCCATGGCGGCAGTCCTCCTCGTGCAGGCCCCTGCGCGCATGCCCGGTCCGGAGCGGATGGAGCATTCGCGGAGCGGCAGCAGCACTAAAGCCCTATTCTCGCAGCGCAGCAATCGTTGCGATCGGATTCTCGGCGTGAGCCGGAGCCGCCCGCGACGCCGCTGCGTTTGACGGGCGGTCCCGAGCATGTCAACCAATAGTGTGACCCCCGCATCCCGTAGCGGGGAGGGAGGCGATACCATGCGGCTGACTCCTGCCCTCCTGGCCACCGTGACCGCCGTGACGCTGATCCTGACCCGTGCGCCGGCGATGGCCGGGCCGCCGGACGAGCCCAGGGTGGTCGAGGACATGGCCGAGATCGGCAAGCCGGGCGGCGAGCTTCGGATGCTGATCACCCGCGAGCGCGAGACCCGGTTCTTCAACATCTATGGCTACGCGCACCTGATCGGGTTCAACAAGCAGCTGGAGCTCGTCCCCGACATTCTCGCCGGATTCGACGTGCAGGACGGCCGGGTGTTCACGCTGCACTTACGCAAGGGCCACAAATGGTCCGATGGCGAGCCGTTCACCGCCGAGGACTTCCGCTTCTATTGGGAGGACGTGGCGCTCAACAAGGAGCTGTCGCCGACCGGGCCCGACATCCAGCTCGTGGTGGACGGCGAGCTGCCCAAGGTCGAGATCCTGGACGAGCGCACCGTGCGCTATAGCTGGTCCAAGCCCAATCCCTTGTTCCTGCCCGCGCTGGCGGCGGCGAACCAGCTCTTCATCTACCGCCCGGCGCACTACCTGAAGCGGTTCCATGCCAGGTACGCCGATCCCGAGGCCTTGAAGAAGCTCGTGGCCGAGACGCGCTCGCGCGACTGGGCGCAGCTCTTCCTGCGCAAGGACCGGCTCAACGACTTCGACGATCCGGACAACCCCACGCTGCAGCCCTGGATGCTGACGACGCATCCTCCCGCCCAGCGCTTCGTGGCCGTGCGCAACCCCTATTTTCACCGCGTCGACAAGACCGGACGGCAGCTGCCCTATATCGACCGGTTCATCCTCGATCTCGTCGACGGGAAGCTGATCCCGATCAAGACGGGTGCGGGCGAGACCGATCTGCAGGCGCGCCGGCTCGTGTTCAAGGACTACACTTTCCTCAAGGAGAGCGAACAGCGGAGCGGGCTCGTGACGCTGCTCTGGCCCGAGGCGCGCTCGGCGCACCTCGCCCTCTACCCCAACCTCAACGCCACCGACCCGGTCTGGCGCAGCCTGTTCCGCGATCTGCGCTTCAGGAAGGCGCTGGCGCTCGCCCTCGATCGCGACGCGCTCAGCCAGTTCATGTACGCGGGTCTCGCCGAGCCTTCGAACAACACGATCCTGCCCGAAAGCCCCTTGTGGCGCGACGAGTACGGGGCCGAGTGCGCGTCCTACGACCCCGAGACGGCGAACCGGCTGCTCGACGAGCTGGGCCTTGCCAAGCGCAACCCGCAGGGCACGCGGCTCCTGCCGGACGGCCGGCCGATGGAGCTCGTGGTCGAGCTTTCGGGCGAGGACAACGAGCAGACCGACGTGCTCGAGATCGTGCGCGACCAGTGGCGCGAGATCGGCTTCAAGATCATGGCCAAGCCATCGGACCGGCAGATCATGCGCAGCCGCGTCTATGCGGGCAGCGCTCTCATGTCGATGTTCTTCGGCATCGACAACGGCGTGCCGACGGCGATCCTGCCGCCCAAGGACTTCGCGCCCACGAGCCAGGGCGACCAGCTGCAGTGGCCGAAATGGGGCCAGCATTTCGAGACCCAAGGCACCGCGGGCGAGCCGCCCGATCTGCCCGAGGCCAAGCGGCTGCTCGAGCTCTACCGCGAATGGGCGACCGCGACCGCCGACCGTCAGGCCGAGATCTGGCACGAGATGCTCGGGATCTACGCCAGCCAGTGCTACACGATCGGGCTCGTCGCCAAGGTGCAGCAGCCGGTCGCGGCGCGGGCCAGCTTGCGCAACCTGCCCGAGCAGGCGATCTTCAACTGGGAGCCGCACGGCCAGTTCGGCATCTACGGGCTCGACACCTTCTTCTACGCCCGCTGAGCTACTCGAAACCCAGGATGGTCATCGAGATCTCGCCGTCGGGCTTGTAGATGCGGTAGTGGCCGTCTTTGGTCCTGTCGAGCGTGAAGCAGCGCTCGGCGCCGTTGCGCATCCGCCGCCACTGCGTGCAGTAGCCCTTCTCCCACAAGCGCCAGGTGCCGACGTCGTTGAGGCCACCATTGATCTCGACCGTGCCGTCGGCCCGGAACGCCTCGACCGCGGCCTGCCCGTCCGGCAGCTCCACCCGCCAGGTCTTGCCGACCAGCTCCCTTTTTACCTCGTCCGGCCCCACCGGGACCGCATCCTGCGCGGCAACGCCGGCCGCCATCAGCACGAAGGTCATCGTCCACGCCACGAGCGGCCGTCGCATCTTCCCTCTCCTCCTCCCGATCCTCGTCCGGCCGACCGGCCGGCTCGTCGCAGCATGCCAGCGAAGGAGCCCGCGCAACAAGACGGTCCGGACACGTTGAGAACGGGACGAGCGCGCGCTAAGCCGAAGAGCCCTTCGGCACACGAGGCGAGGATCGTCACATGGCAGCGCCGCGGCGCTTGATCGTCGGCATCAGCGGGGCGACCGGGGTCGTGTACGGCGTGCGGCTGCTCGAGCTCCTGCGCGAGGCTCCGGACGTCGAGACCCACCTCGTGGTCTCGCGCGCGGCCGACATCACGCGGGCGCACGAGCTCGACCTCTCGGCGAAGGAGCTTCGGGCCTTGGCCGACGTGAGCTACCCGATCACCGACATCGGTGCCGCGATCGCGAGCGGCTCGTTTCGCACGCTCGGCATGATCGTAGCCCCCTGCTCGGTTAGAACACTCGCCGAGATCGCGACCGGGGCGACCACGAACCTCCTGACCCGTGCTGCCGACGTGGTCCTGAAGGAGCGCCGGCGGCTCGTGCTCATGGTGCGCGAGACCCCGCTGCACGCGATCCATCTCAAGAACATGCTGGCGGTGACCGAGGCCGGTGCCGTCGTCATGCCACCCGTGCCGGCCTTCTACAGCCGGCCGCGCTCGCTCGACGAGATGGTGACGAGCACGGTCCTGCGCGCGCTCGATCTCTTCGACATCGATCTCGGCCGGCTGCGGCGCTGGGGCGAGGACATCGCCACCCGCCCGCCCCGCGCACCTTCGACCGACAAGGGATAAGGCGGCCATGAGCTACGTGGCGCTCGCGACCGAGCGTTTCGCCGAGGTCGTGCGCTTCTACGGCGAGACGCTGGGCTTTCCCACGCTGCAAGCCTGGGATCGCCCGACCGGCAAGGGTGCGGTGTTCGATCTCGGCGGCGGCCTGCGGCTCGAGGTGCTGGACGCGCCCACGGCGAAGCCGCCGCTGACCTTGCGGCCGGCCGACGATCGCTGCCACCTCGTGATCGAGGTGGCGGACCTCGCCGCCGCCCGCAGCCACCTCGCGCTGCCCACACCCGAGCCCGTGACGACGAGTTGGGGTGCGCGGCTGTTCCGGCTCCGCGATCCCGATGGCGTCTCGGTCTGGTTCCTGCAGTGGCTCGAGGCGGAGCGGAGCCCGAGCGACAGCTCGCCCTGAGGCTCACGACGCGGCGACGACCGCTGCCTCGCGCGGCGGTGCGGCGCCTTCCGCCCCGCTTCGCGCCTGGCGCCATTCCAGCGCTATCAGCGCGAAGCCGCTCAGAAGGATCAGCCCCGCGCCTGCGAACACCACGCCCGCCGGGACGTCGCCCCAGATCAGGAAGCCTAGGACGAAGGACCATAAGAGGCCGGTATACTCGAGCGGTGCCGCCACCGAGGCGGGCGCCCGGCGAATGCCCTCGTAAAGGAGATACTGGGCGACGAAGCCCGCCCCGCCGACGAGCGCCATCAGCCCGAGCTCGTGCGGGCTCGGCAGCGTCCACCACCAGGGTGCCGCCACGCCGCAGAGCAGGAGCGAGACGGCGCCGTTCAGGAACATCTGCGCCTCGGTCGTGACTTCGCAGCCGGTCTTGCGGACCAGGATCATGGCGACCGCCCACAAGCCGGCGCCGAGCAGCAGGACGGCGACGGGCATGACGTCGCGAACCGCCGAGGGCTGACAGGCGAGCACGACGCCGGCGAAGCCGACGACGAGCGCCGTCCAGCGCGCGAGCGGCACCTGCTCCTTGAGGAAAAGGATGGCCAGCACCGTCGTGATCACCGGCGAGACGTAGTAGATCGTCTCGAGCTCGGCGAGCTGGAGATGGCGCGCCGCCGCGTAGTAGGCGACCCAGGCGAGGGCGTAGACGACGGCCCCCAGCACGAGTTGGCCTCGCGCCGGCGCCGCCGCGAGGTTGCGCGTGCAGCGGCGGCCGCCGATCAGCACGCACAAGGGCAGGATCATGGCACTGCGCGCGAACAGGACCTGCCAGGGCGAGAGCTCGGTCACGAGCAGTTTGATGGCGGCATCGTGGAGCGAGAACAGGAGCCAGGCAGCGACGATGCAGGCGGTCCCGACGAGGACGCCGCCAGAGCCGTTCACGGGCCGCATCATCCCATCCGCCTCCCCTGCGGCACGACCACCCGGAGCGAGGCTCCGCCGTGCATCTGCGCGGCATCGGCGGCGGCGAACGGACCGACCACGCCGCGCTCGAGATAGAAGGCACGCAGGCTTGCCGGCAGCTCGCGGAACGGCCCGATCTCGCCGCGGCAGCGGGGCGAGCCACAGGCGCAGCGCAGCCGCTCGCGCGGGTTCGTGATGTAGGTCGAGTAGTCGTAGGTGAGCTGCTCGCCGGGCTCGACGTCCTTGAGCGCTATGAGCCGATAGCCCCGCGCGGTGAGCCGGATGCCGGCCGAAGGCTCGCAGGCGTGGTTGATCAGGTCGTCGATGCTGCCGTGCGGCAGGAGATAGCGATCGGTGTCGATCTGAAAGCAGTGCGTGGCGAGATCCAGCCCGAACGACATGACCTGGGCGTAGGTGAAGCTGGGCTCGTAGTAGTCACCGTCCTCGTCGACGACGAGAGCCGAGCCTTCCGGAAAGCCTCTGGCAGCAAAGATGCCGAGGCCACATCCCTCCGTCTCGCCAATATAGATGTATCTGCATTTAGAAATTTTACGATAAATATAGTCGATGTCGATGGGAGGAACAGTTTTCAGCTTTCTCATTATGCCGCTCCAGAGCTTTGTTCTTCCGCAGCTTGCCCCACTCGAGCGTGAGGCGACACGCGAGGTCGATTTCGCTCCGTTCAGCCGCTGCCACCGCGAGCGGCCACAACCAGCCGCCGCCAGAGCGGCGTCGAGCCTCCGGTCATCCGAACCCGCTCCGACGCCGCGCGAGGGACACCACCTTCGGGTCGTCCACGGTCCAGGGCAGCAGCTCCCGCAGCAGAGCAGCGAGCTCGGCGAGCCGATAAGGCTTGCCGAGCCGCGGCAGATCGAGCGTGGCCCCTTCGGGCAGCTCGGCATAGCCGGTCGCGAGCAGCACCGGCAGGCCGGGTCGCAGCTCGCGCACCTCCCGCGCCAGGGCCGCCCCAGTCATTCCCGGCATGGCATAGTCGGTGATGACGAGGTCGATGTCGGTGCGCTCGCGCAGAAGCTCCAGGGCTTCCTGACCGGAATCGGCCTCCATCACGCTATGGCCGAGCTCGTCGAGCATGGCCACGGTGCCCATCCGCACGAGCGCGTCGTCGTCGACGACCAGAATGGTCGCGGAACGCTCGGAGGCGTGGATCGGCTCGGCCGACGCAGCCTCTTCGGCAGCAATGCGCCCGACCTCCGCGACCGGCAGCCACAAGGTGGCCGTGGTACCTTCTCCGAGCCGACTCGTGAGCTGGAGCGTACCGCCCGACTGGGCGGCGAGGCCGTGCACCATCGACAGGCCGAGGCCCGTGCCCCTGCCTGGCCCCTTGGTCGAGAAGAACGGCTCGACAGCGCGTCGCAGCGTGGTCGCGTCCATGCCGACCCCGACGTCGATCACGTCGATCCGCACGTAGTCGCCGGGAGCCAGCCCGGCAGGATGGGCGAACCCGACCGTGTCTCTCGCGAGGGCGATGGTCAGCGTGCCGCCCGTGGGCATGGCGTCGCGCGCATTGACCGCGAGGTTCAAGAGCGCCAGCTCGAGCTGGTGCGGGTCGACCCGTGCGGCCGGCAGATCCTGGGGTGCTTCGATCCGGATGCAGACCAAGGGTCCGACCGAGCGCTGCAGGAGATCGGCGAGGCCCTGCACCAACTCCGGCAGGTCGACGGCCCGAGGCTGCAGATCCTGGCGTCGCGCGAAGGCGAGCAGGCGCTGGGTGAGCGTGGCGCCACGCTCGGCCGCCTGGATGGCACCTCCGATCAGGCGCAGCGCCTTGGGATCGCCGGCGAGGCGGTTCCTCAGGAGGTCGAGGTTGGTGAGAACCGCCATGAGCAGGTTGTTGAAGTCGTGCGCGACCCCACCGGTGAGCTGGCCCACCGCATCCACCTTCTGCGCCTGGAAGAGCTGGGCCAGGGCGGACTCGCGCTCCTGCGTGCGCTCCTCGACCCGGCGCTCGAGCTCGGCGTTGAGCCGCTCGAGCTCCGCCTTGGCCGCCGCGAGGCTCTCGAGCGCCTCACGCTCCTGCTTGCGGACCTCGCGCAGCGCCGTCATCTCGGCCGTGATGTCGGTGGCGGTGCCACGATAGCCCTGGAAGCTGCCGTCGGGTCCGAGGACGGGCTTGCCCGCGACCCGCAGCGAGCGCATGTCGCCGCCGTTCGGGTGTAGCAGGTGACAGAGCACGTCGCGGAAGGGCAAGGCCGCCTCGATCACGGCAGCCTGCCTCGCCCGCTGCTCGGGATCGGGTGGCTCCAGGACGGCGTGCAGCGGCTGGCCCAACGCGTGCTGCGGGCTCAGGCCCGTGGCACGGCGGAAATGCTCGGAGAGGTAGGTGAGCCGGAGTGCCGCGTCGGTTTCCCAGATCCAGTCCGAGGACGCCTCGGCGATGTCGCGAAAGCGCGCCTCGCTCGTACGGATCGCAACCGTGGAGCGCCTGATGCTGCCGAGCACGATCCGGGTGAACAGGCTGAACACGGCGAGCGAGCCCAGCAGTGCCGGAATGAGCCAGGCGAGCTGGGCGCGACCCGGGCGCCAGGGCTCCCAGACGATCTCGCGCACGACCTCGCCCGAGGGCCCTGCGAGCGACACGTGGGTGTACTCCGGCGGCGTGGTGCCGGGAGGTGCGAAGCTCGGGTCGCGAAAGCCGAACTCGGCTGCGAGTTCGTCGAGAAAAGCCTCGTCGAGGCACTTGGCGAACACCAGCAGTGCCGGTGGCCCGTCCGGCAGGCTCACCGTTGTACCTGGCTGAGGCACGATCGGGCTTGCGGCAGAGACGAAGAGGCCCCCCTCGCCCGGCAAGACGGTGACGGTCGGCACCGGCTCGGCTCCGCTGTGGCTCGCCCGCGCCTGCGCCAGGAGCCGGGACAGGGACGGCCCCAGCACCATCGCAGCCGCATCGGTAGCGCGCTCGCCGCGCACCCAACCGATCCGCGGCCGATCATCGCCGGTCACGACCAACGCCACGTCGTAGCCGAAGGTCTTGTAGATGTAGGGCCCGATGTTCTCGTCGGCCCACGCCTCGTTCAGCTCGAGCGATAGAAACCGGACCGCATCGGTCCACCAGCCATAATCGCGGACATTGGTGGCGATCGCCTTCTCGAGGCTCTGGATCGCATGAGCGACCGCCCGCTGCTCGCCCTGTGCCTGCAGCTCGTCCTGCCGGCGGCTGCCGAGATAGACCGCTGCCGCTACGATCATGAGAGCGGCGGCGATGAGGGCCGCAAGGGAAGCGACCACCCGCATGTCGTGGAGCGAGCCCGACCTGTTGTTTCTGCTCCTCCATGTGCCGATTCCGGCAACACCCATCGATTTACGTCTCCCGGTCTGGCGATCGGTCTGCACGGGCGTCAGAATCTGGTCACGACCATGCATCGGCGGCTCGACCAATCGGGCGCCGCATCGAGGACTGACAACCTGCCCCCGACGAGCAGATGTTGCACCTTTGTACGTTGGAATTGCCTCCCGCTCATCGATCTTCTCTTCTTAGCTTACTCCACTCCGGCAAATCAACAACTTCCGGTAGGCATACGTCATACCTTGAAGGTTATATGCTACCGGAGCAGCATACCCGAGGAGCGGTTTGTCACAGATGGGTGGAAAACAGGGACAGACGGCGAGAAACGCGGGTCGGCCGTCACCACAGCCACTCGGCCACCCAACGCTGATGGGCACAGAGACCGGGTAGATCGGGAAACAGCTTCTCCGTCTCGACGCCGAGCCGGCTGAGCTGCCGCAGGATCGTGAGCCGGCAAGCGCCGGGTACGATGATCCGGGTGAGATCGAGCCCCTGCTCGTCGGCCGCCTCGGTGAAGGGGCGGGCCGAGATCTCCTGCTCGAAGCTGAACAGCCCTTCTTGCGAAGCGAAGCGCATCGAGATCATGGGCGGGCTGAACAGGACGATGCCGGGTGCCCGCGGTTCGTTGTCCGCTATCAGGCCGCGGCCATCCGGGTGCATGGCCCGCACCCGGCCAAGCGGCAGGACGTGATCGTCCACGTCCGGCTCCTTGCCGAGCTGCCAGACGAACACGCTCACGTCGACCCAGTCGTCGGCATATTCTTGGCGGTTGCGGTCGGTCGCCGCGAAATAGAGGGCGACCAGCGGGTTGCGGGACCAGTCGAGGAGCCGGGTCGGAAGCTGGTAGTGCTGCGCCACTGCGAGCCAGCTCAGATGGCAGTCGGGCACGAACTCGAGGAACGGCAGCGAGCGCCGCTGGAACGCCTCGATCAGCCGTGCCTCGTACTGCCACAGCTCGAACCGCGGAGCTTGGCCGAGTTGCTGGCGGATGCGCCGGTTGCGTTGCCAGGACCGCACCACCGTCGGGCGCATGTCCTCGACCGGGTCCTTGGCGCCGCGAAAGCAGGCGGCTCCGCTAGCGACCCTGTTGATGAGCTCGATGTACTGGGTAAGGGAGCCGACCTGGACCTCGCGCACGCTTCATCTCCGGGCCGGGCAGCCGGCGCTGGCGCGAGAACGCGCGGTGGCAGCCGTGGTTCCGGCCCGGCCGGGAAGATCAGCCCAGCGGGGCGCCGAGCCGCGCCAAGGGGCGGCGACGGCGCTCGATCCTGGGATGCCGGCGGCTCGCGCGCGGCAGCTCGTGCTCGACATGGTGCTGGAGCATCCGTACCGCCTCGGCCGGATCCTCGGGCAGGTCACGGGCGTCGATCGGCAGGCCCATGGTGAGTTCGAACCTGGCGCCGCGCTTGTTGAGCAGTTCGTGGAACAGGGTGATGTCGCGCAGCTCGTGGCTGATCTGCGAGAGCGCGTAGAACGAGGCGCTGTTACGGGCGCGGATGTGGAGCGGCAGGATCGGGGCCTCGAACTTGCGCGCAATTGTTACGACCGTGGGCAGCCAGGGTCGCTCCCTGAGGCCCCGCCAGTGCATGTAGGCGAGCCGGCCCGAGGGGAAGAACACGAGCGCGGCCTCCTTGCGGAACGCGGCCGCGATCTCGGTGAGGATGCGCCGGCTGCCGGCGGTGGTGCGCCTGCTCTTGACCCACTCGACCGGGATGAACAGCTCCGCGAAGGAAGGGGCCAGGCGCAGCGCGTCGCCGTTCGCCAGGATTTTCAGATCCTCGCGGATCGGGCTGAGCGCGCGCCAGACCGCCACCCCGTCGGCGAGACCGGTCGGATGGTTGGCGGCGACGATCACCCGGCCCTGTGCGGGTAGGCGCGACAGACCCAAGGAGCGCACCTGCAGGTCGAGCTCGGCCGCGGCGTAGTCGAGAATGGCAGGGCCGCTCATGCCCTGGATGCGATCGATCGCCTCACGGGCCTGGTAATAACCGAGCCGCGGGTAGAGCACCCGGCGCAGCAGCCAACGGGTGCCGGCATGCTGGAACAGCGTCGGCGCCCGCTCCTCGATCAGGGCATCGACGATGTGGCGCTCGCTTCCGGCATCTGCGCTCGACGACATGGACCCCGTTGCTCGTCGCGGGGAATTGCTGGGCCATCCTGCAGTCGATGGCAGCCGCCGGCAAGGACCATTGCCAAAGCCTGTCGGCGCTGCGAGATAACGACAGCCTTCGGATGCGTCAACCGCAGGCGCTCGCGCAGGTTCCCAAGAAGCGGCCTCGGGCCGGAGCCATGACCTACGGAACGGATCATCGAGAGCGCGGTCATCTTCTGGCGTTCCTGCTGGGCGCGCTCGTCGTGATCGCCTGGATGGTCGGGCTCGCGGTCACGCTCGCGATCGCCGGGGCGAAGGAGGAGCGCTCGGGCACGCTGCTCGCGGTGTTTCCGCGCGGCCTCGGCGAGACCGAGGTGCTGGCCCGCGTGGCGCACGCCGACGGGGTGGTCATGCGCGGTACCTGGCTCGCCAATGTCTGGCAGGTCCACGGCGAGGGCGAGCGCTTCGCGGGCGCGCTGCGCGCCCAGGGTGCGATGCTGGTGCTGCCGCCGCTGCCCTACGACAGCTTCGGCGCTGGCGGCTGCGGCTACGGTGCCGTCGAGCCGCTGAAGGCACCGCGCGTTCCGGTGGCAGCACCGGTCAGCCGGGACTCCTGAGCGGCCCGGCACCATCAGTCGACGACGAGCGTGGCAGCACCGACCCGGCGCTGCTCGATCGCGTCCCAGTTCCAGTCGATCCCGAGTCCCGGCTCCTCGGGCGGAATCGCCATGCCGTCGTGAATGCTGACCCCGTCGAGCGCGATCTCGTCGAGCTGCGGAATGTGCTCGACCCAACGCCCGTTGGGCACGGCCGCCGCCAGCGAGACGTGCAGCTCCATGAGGAAATGCGGCGCCACCGGCAGGCCGAAGGTCTCGGCGAGGTGCGCCACCTTGAGCCAGGGCGTGATGCCGCCGATGCGCGCGACGTCGACCTGGACCACGCCGCACGCCTCGCGCACGAGATATTCCTTGAACTGGCCGGGGCTGTAGAGCGATTCGCCGACCGCGAGCGGAATCCTCGTGGCGGCGGCGAGCCGCGCGTGGCCGGCGACGTCGTCGGCAGGAAGCGGCTCCTCGAGCCAGGCGAGGTCGAGCTCCTCGAGCGCTCGTGCGCGGCGGAGCGCCTGATCGGGGGTGAGACCCTGGTTGGCATCGACCATGAGCTCGAAGGCGGAGCCCACGGCCTCGCGCACGGCCGCGACCCGCGCCACGTCCTCGGCCACGCCGGGCTTGCCGATCTTGAGCTTCGCCCCTTTGAAGCCGCGCTCCTTGGCCTCCAGCGCCTCCTCGACCAGCTCGTCTACCGAGAGCTGCAGCCAGCCGCCTTCGGTCGTATAGGCCGGCACCCTCTCCTGCGCGCCCCCTGCGAGCACGTAGAGCGGCAGCTCCGCCCGCCGGCAGCGCAGGTCCCAAAGGGCCGTGTCGATCGCCGCCAGCGCCAGCGAGGTGACGGCACCGGGCCAGGTGGCATGCATCCTGAACAGGAGTGCCCGCCAGATGTCCTCGATCATGTCGGCGTCGCGGCCGATCAGCATCGGCGCCAGATGATCGCGGATCAGCCGCACCACCGAGGAGCCGCCGGTGCCGATCGTGTAGCTGTAGCCGGTGCCCACGGCACCGTCGCGATCATAGAGCCGGACGATCGGCGTCTCCTGGCTGACGAAGGCCTGGATCGCGTCGGTGCGCACCACCTTCGGCGCCAGATCGACCATCAGGATCTCCACGCGCTCGATGGCGGGCACGGGCCGGGCCTCCTCGTTTCGTCCGTCGCGGTCACGGCAGGATGCACGACGCCCCGCCCACGATCAACCGCGGGCACCTTTCCACCCCGGCGATGCCTCAATCGCTCGGCCGCGCCGGCCGCAGCCACTGGCGCTGGACGCAACCCCGCCGCTCGGCGGGTGTGACGAAGCAGTGCCAATCATGGACCCTGCGGTCCACGATCAGCACGTCGCCGGCGCGCAGGATGCCGCCGATCGGGGTGTCGAGGCCGGGTCCCTGCCGGTAGCGGACGTCCTGCAGGGCGACGAAGGCCCGCCGCGGCCACAGGAGGACGGCATCGGCCATCCTGTCGGTGGCGCGGGCCTGCCGGGCGGGAATCCCTGCCGGAGCATCGTCCGCCGGAATAGCCAGCTTCGTGGCGAGGCTCGCCCGAGCGGACGGCAAGGCCACCGCAGCCCGCATCTCCGCTGGAGCAGCTTCGCCCTCGGCTACCGGGTCGAGACCGTCGTCCAGCGCCAGCAGCGGTTCGGTCCGGCTCTCCGAGCGGGCGGCGGCCAAGGCCGCGATCTGCGTGCGCAGCTCCGAGAGGGCCGGGGTAATGGCCGCAATGGCCTGCTCGAGGTCGGCGAGACGCGGCCGAAGCGCCTCGTCCAACGGCTGCGGCGCGCAGATTCCTGGTGCAGGCTGCACGGGTTCCGGCTCCGCGTGCGACGTCGAGGCGTCGAGGGCTCCCAAGAGCAAGACCGCGGTCGCCGCACCGGCCATCGAGCCTAGAGCAAGCACCACCAGCTCGCGCATGAGCGCCTCCCTCAGCATGCCGCGACAGGTCGGGTCTTCGAGGACGTGTCGAAATGGCTCGGCCAGCCTTTGGATCATCCAAAGGGAAGCGGAGGCCGTCTTGCAAGGCCGCTGGAAAGCTTCATCGGCATTTTTCTACGACCATGACGCTCGCCCTTCTCCGGGATCACCCCTTCCCCGCACGATCGGTGGGGGCCGGCGGGGGAGGAAGCAGCGCCGGGACTATTCCGGCAGGCTCGGGAATGCGCGGCGTCGGCTCTCGATGACGGCCGCGAGCTCGTCCAGCGGGCAGTGCCAGCAGCTCGCCAGAACGCAGAGCCAGCCGGCAGCGAACCTGAGCTCCAGACGGTCGTCGAGGGCGGTGTGGCGCACCCGCACCTCCCTGATCTCCGGCCAGGCGATGACGGCGCCCCAAGCGGTATGCACGCCCGCCGCATCGATGCACAGCCGCGGCCGCGCCGCGAAGAGCTGCGGCAGGAGCATCAGCAGCCGGGCTCCGAGCAGAAGAGCGCTGCCGCCCGCGAGCAGCCGCCATGCATCGCCTTCGGCCCAGCCCGCCGGCAGCAGAATGGTGCCGCACGAGACGAGAAGCACCGCGCTCGCGAGCCCACGGACGCGGTCCTGCCAACCATAGCGCAGCTCGACCCCGCCGCGCGCTTCTGCCGCCGGTGCTACGCGCGACCCAGGCTGCGCCGAACCGGCCGGCAGTGGCAAGAGTCGTCCGATGCCGTTCATGCCCGTTCCCCGCACCGCAAGATCCTGCGGCGAAGCTAGCACGGCTCGCTACCGTCAGGTGGCCACAGGCACAGGCGTGCAGCTTCCGGTACGAGGTGGACGACCCGTGCTCAGGAGGGCTCGAGGACGTAGGAGCCGAAGCAGTTGTGGCCGAGGCCCTCGTGCAGCGCCTCGCGCTCCCCGTCCCGCTGCGGCCGTTCGGTGAGAGCCAGCGCCGCCGAGCTCGGGACGACGATGACCGTGCTGACGAAGCAGCTCGTCGCCTTGAACAGGGCATAGAACGGGGTGCCGAGCACGGTGGCGATCGCCTGTCCGTTGGCGGCATCGGACGAGATCGGCGGCGCTCCCGGCGGCCGCGAGGCGGCGCAGCCGGCAAAGACGAGAGGGAGGAGAAGAGCGCGTGCCGATCGGGCGATCATGGCGGCGACCTCGGCTGATGACAGTAGGCGGATCGGCGCCGAGCTTAGCAGCTTCGCGGCCGATGTTGACCCGCCTCGCGCGACCGTAGGCAGAGGTCGAACAGCACGTCCTCGCCCATGAGGAAGCGCCGGCCGCTCGGCCGCAGCGCCTGATCGAGCCGCTCGGCCGGCGTCACCGGCAGGGCCGGGCGCCCGGCGCCCAGGATCACGGGCGAGATCGCGAGCTGCAGCCGGTCGAGTAGGCCGGCCTCGAGGAAGCGGCTCACGGTGAAACCGCCACCCTCGACGAGGAGGCGGCCGAGCCCCCGTCCGGCGAGCGCTGTCACGATCGCCGCCGGCTCGATCCTGCCGTCGCGGCTCGGCAGATGCAGCACCGTCGCCTGGTCGGAGAGCCTCTCCTCGAGCGGACGGCCGCTCCCGGCACGGATCACGAGGGTGGGTGCTGCGCCGTCCCGGAGCAGGCCGGACTCCGCCGGCAGGCGCCCGTGCGGATCGATCACCACCCGTACCGGATCGGGTCCCGGCACGTGGCGCGTGGTCAGGCGCGGGCCGTCGGCGATCGCCGTGCCGACGCCGATCACGACGGCATCGCTGAGCGCGCGCAGCCGGTGCAGGTGGACGAGGCTCGCCCTGCCGTTGATGTAGCGCGAATGACCCTCGCGGGTGGCGATGAAGCCGTCGAGGGTCTGGCCGAGCAGGGCGCCCGCGAAGCCCCGGCGCGCAGGGCAGAGCGCGAGCGGCAGATGCAGCTCGAGCAGCTCGCGCGCGGCCGCCGTCAGGCGGTGGCGGCCCTGCCGCGGTACGGCGCCGGCCGTGTCCACCACGAGATCGGCACAGCGCGGGTCCTGCGGGGTCCATCGGCCATCGACGCGGCCGAAACCCAGCTCGGCTGCCGGACCGGAATCCGGGCCGGCATCGATGCGACGACGCACGGCGAGGACGAGCTGCCAAGCCTCTGTCACGCCGATCCTGCCGTTCGCCTCCGCCAAGGTATGGCGCTTCCCGTTCAGATGCCCGCCGGAACGAGCTGCGCTGTCTGCCTGCTGCATCCCGATCCCCTGCGATGTGGTCGCGGTACGGTTGCGCTCGATGGCCGTTTATTCTGGTTTTGACACAAGCCGCGGCAAAGCGCGACGGCAGATTTCGATCGGCGGTCTCGGTGGCTTCGGGCGAGCCCGTCGCCCCGCGGAGGCCGGGGGAAAAGAGCTCGCCCCTCCGGACTCATCAGCGCATCGGCCGCTCGTCGATCCCGCACCAAGTGCGGCACGACCTGCCCCGGTACCTGCTGACCTTCGCGCCCGGCCTCGAGCGACGGTGGCCGCGCGACCACGATGGAGCCCCTCGAGGCCGCGCGGCGTCGGCACATCGCCATGCATCACGTGACGGTGCGTATGCTCGAGCGCGGTCTACCTCAGCCGACAGTCATGCCTGCAAGGCGTCTCCTGCGATATCGGCTCTCCATCATCCTGCCCGCTGCAGCGAATCCAGCCGCGCCCTGAGCTTCGCTGCGGCGTCCTTCGCCACCGCGCGGGCGGTCTCCATCGTGCCTAGGGTGGCGCCGAGGTCGAAGGCGCCGGGCGTCAGCTCGCGGACGGCGGCGGCGACGAGCTGCCCGCCCTGCGAGTCGAAGGCCTCGATCCCGTACGTCACCGAGCCGGTGAGCGTCCCCGCTCCGCCGGCGCCGCCCTTGAGCAGGTTGATCGCGGCGCCGATCGGGATCACCCGGGTCGCGGTCGAGACGTAGGGCACCGTCCGCGACACGGCGATCAGCGTGTAGCGCAGCCGTGCCGCGTCCGGTCCTGGCTGCGTCACGATCGGGTAGGTGGGACCGAGCGCAGCCCTGGTCTCGTCGACGAACATCTGCGCGATCTGCTGGATATCGGCCTCGGACAGATCGCCGTAGCCGGAGCCCTCGCCGCGGAAGATCCGGGGCGGGTCGAGGATGAAGCGGCGATAGGCCGAGAGTTGCGCGTTGGGGGCGATGTAGGTCCAGGCACCCGGTTCCTCCGACGAGGGCCGCAGGTGCGTGGAGCCGGCGAAGGCCGACGGCGCCTCCTGCACCTCCTGGGTCTGTGCCGCGCACCCCGCCAGCGCCAGCAGCATGCAGGCGGTCGCCGCCCCTTGTCTCATCATGATCAGTCCTCCCCTCGTTGCCGCCCGGATGGTCGGGCGTGCTCCGTCGCCCGGCCCGGGCCTACTCGGCGGCAGCCGACGCCTCGGTCGGGGCCGCATGCGGCTGTTCCGCAGTCCCCAGCAGCCCCTTGATCCGCTCGCGCAGCCACTGGAAGGTCACATAGAGCGGCGGGATCATGAAGATGCCGATCGCCGAAGCCGCGATCATGCCGCCGAACACGGCCGTGCCCACACCGCGCCGCGAGAGCATGGCGGCTCCCTCGGCGAAGACCAGCGGCACGAGGCCGGCGATGAAGGCGAAGCTCGTCATCATCACCGCGCGGAAGCGGGCCCGCGCTCCTTCGATCGCCGCATCCTGGATCGACAGGCCGTGCTCACGCCGCTCCTTCGCGAATTCGACGATCAGGATGCCGTTCTTGGCGGCGAGAGCGATCAGCACCACAATACCGATCTGGGCGTAGATATTGTTGTCGAGCCCGGCGAGCCACAAAGCCGCCATGCCGCCGGCGATGCCGACCGTGACCGAAAGCAGCACCGGCACCGGGATGGTCCAGCTCTCGTAGAGAGCCACCAGGAACAGGTAGGCGAACAGGACGGCCAGCGCCAGGATGGTCGCGGTCTGGCCGGCGGCCTCCTTCTCCTGCAGCGCCGTGCCGGTCCATTCGAAGCTGTAGCCCGACGGCAGGCTGCGGGCGGAGAGCTGCTCCATGGCGGCGAGCGCCTCGCCCGAGCTTACGGCCGGTGCCGGGCTGCCGTTGATGGTCACCGAGCGGTAATTGTTGTAGCGCACGATCGCCTGTGGCCCGATGATGGGGCGGGCTTCTGCGAATGCGCGCAAGGGCACCATCTCGCCGGCGCGGTTGCGCACGTGGATGCGGTAGATGTCGGGTATCCCGGCCCGGTCCTTGGCCTCGCCCTGCACGTTGAGCTGCCAGGTGCGGCCGAACAGGTTGAGATCGTTGACGTAGTAACCACCCAGGGTCGCCTGGAGCGCGTTGAACACGTCGGCGAGGCTGATGCCGAGTGTTTGGATCTTGTCGCGGTCGATATCGAGGAAGAGCTGGGGTGTGCTCGCCGAGTAGGTCGTGAACACCGCCTGCAGCTTGGGGTCCTGGTTGGCGGCGAAGACGAGACCGCGGGTGACGCCGGCGAGGTCGGCGGTACTGCCGCCCTGAAGGTCCAGGAGCTGGTACTCGAAGCCGCCGCCGGTGCCCAGCCCGATGATCGGCGGGACGTTGAAGGCGATGACGTTCGCCTCGCGGATCGCGGCTCCTTCGGCCCGCACCTTCCTGATGATCGCGTTCACGTCCTCCCCTTCGCCGGCGCGTTCCGCGAACGGCTTCAGGAGGACGATGAAGTAGGCGCTGTTCGACTTGCTGAGCCCGTCCAGCGTGCTGTAGCCCACGACCGTGCTGATGTCCTCCACGGCCGGGATATCCCGCAGGATCTTCTCGACCCGCTCGGCCACGAGCCGGGTGCGGTTGACCGAGGCCCCCTCGGGCAACTGTGCCTCGATGAAGAACGCACCTTGGTCCTCCTCGGGCAGGAAACCGGTTGGCGTGGCCTTGAACAGCCAGGCATCGAGGGCGAGCACGCCTGCGAGCACGACGAGGCTCAAGACCGCCATGCGCACGAGCCGGGCGACGGCGGCCGTGTAGCCGCGGCCGGCGGCGTCGATCGTGCCCAGGATGTAGCGCATCGGCCCGCGCTTGGGCCCATGATGGTGGCGCAGGAGCAGGCCGCAGAGTGCTGGCGAAAGGGTGAGCGCGTTAACGGCCGAGATCACCATCGACACGGCCACGGCCACCGCGAACTGCTGGTAGAGCTGGCCCGAGATGCCGGGCACGAACGCGACGGGGACGAACACCGAGAGCAGCACCAGCGTGATCGCGAGAATCGGCGCGGTGATCTGACCCATGGCGCGCTTCGCGGCCTCGGCCGGACTCATGCCGGGGTTCTGCTCGAGCATGGCCTCGACCGCCTCGACCACGACGATGGCATCGTCGACGACGATGCCGATCGCGAGCACGAGGGCGAGCAGCGAGACCATGTTGATCGAGAAGCCCAAGGCCAGCATCACGGCGAAGGTGCCGATCAGGGACACCGGCACGGCGATCAGCGGGATCAAGGTGGCGCGCAGGTTGCCGAGGAACAGGAACACCACGATCACCACCAGCACGAAGGCTTCCAGGAGCGTGTGGACGACCTCCTCGATGCTCTGCTCGACGAAGCTCGTGGAATCGTAGGTGACCTTGTAGTCGACCCCTTCCGGGAACTGGGCCTTGAGGCGGGTCATCACCGCGGCGATGCCGTCGGCAGTGGCGAGCGCGTTGGCACCCGGGGCCTGGAACACCGCGATCAGGGCACCGGGACCGCCATTGAACCGGCCGTAAGAATCGGAACTGCGTGCCCCGAGCTCGACCCGGCCGACGTCCTTCACCCGCACGAACGAGCCGTCCGGGTTGGCGCGGATGACGATGTTCGCGAACTGCTCCGGCTCGATCAGGCGGCCCTGAGTCTGGATGTTGAGCTGGAACTGGGCGTCGGCGATCGGCTGCGCCCCGATCCGGCCCACCGCCGCCTGCACGTTCTGCGCTTTCAGCGCCTGGATGATGTCGTTCGGGGTGATGCCGAGCGCGGTCAGCCGGTCGGTGTCGAACCAGACCCGCATCGAGTAGTCGAGCGCTCCGAACAGAAAGGCGTCGCCCACGCCCGGCACGCGCTTGATGCTGTCGAGCAGGTTGATGGTGGCGTAGTTCGAGAGGAACAGCGTGTCGTAGCGATTGTCCGGCGAATAGATCGCCAAGACCTGCAGGATGGCCGAGGACTTCTTCTTGACCGTGACCCCCTGCCGGCTGACCTCCTCGGGGAGCTGGGGGAGAGCGAGCTGGACGCGGTTGTTGACGTTGACCGTGTTGATGTCGGGGTCGGTGCCGACGGCGAAGCTCACGGTCAGCGTGTAGCTGCCGTCGTTCCCTGAGCTCGACTTCATGTAGAGCGCCTTGTCCACACCCACGACCTGGGATTCGATCGGCTGTGCCACGGTCTGCTCGACCACGACGGCGCCCGCACCGGGATAGCGCGCCGTGACCTGCACCTGCGGCGGGACGATGTCGGGGAACTGCGCCACCGGCAGGGCGGTCATCGCGATCAGGCCGGCGATCGTGATGACGACCGAGATGACGAGCGACAGCCGGGGGCGGTCGATGAACAGGCCGGACAGCATGGGCTCAGCCCTCCGCCGGCGGAGCAGCGGGTGCCTCGGCCGGATTGACCTTCATGCCGGGGCGGACCTTCTGCAGGCCCTCGATGATCACCCGCTCGCCGGCCTCGAGGCCGTTCGTGACGACGTAGAACCCGTCCTGCTCGCCGCCGGTGGTGATGCGCTGCACCTCGACCCTGTCGTCGGCGCCGACGCGCAGGACGTACCGGCCGGCCTGGTCGATCTGCACCGCCGCCTGCGGTATCAGCAGGGCCGGCCGGGGCTCCGCCGTCTCGGCCACCACCGTGACGAGCTGGCCATCGACCAGGAGGCGCTCGGGATTGGCGAGGCTCGCCCGCACTTCGACCGTGTCGGTGCCCTGGTTCACCTGCACGTTGACGAAGTTGATCCGGCCGACCTCCTGGTAGAGCTTGCCGTCGGCGAGCCGCACTCTGACAGCGATGTTCTTGGGATCGCTCCCGCCTTCGGCGCCGACCTTGCGGACCTCCAGGAGCTGGCGCTGGGTGACCGGAAAGGTCACGTACATCGGGTCCTGGCTCACGATCGTGGCCAAGGACCCGCTCGACGGGCCGACGAAGTTGCCGACGGTGAACACGGAGCGGCCGATCCGCCCCGCGATGGGCGCCTTGACATCGGTATAGCTCAGGTTGAGCTCGGCCTTGGTGAGGCTTGCCTGCTGCTGCTGCAGGTTGGCGCGCGCCTCGGCCGCCTTGGCGGTCGCCTGATCGAGCACGGCCTGGGCCACCGCCTGCTTCTGGACGAGCTGCTGCTGGCGGCGCTGCTCGATCGTGGCGAGGTCGAGCGAGGCCTGGGCACGGGCGATCGCGGCGTTGATGGCCTCGATCTCGGCCTGGTAGGGCGCTTTCTCGATCACGAACAGGAGATCGCCTGCCTTGACCTCCTGCCCCTCCTGGAACAGGCGCTTCTCGAGAAAGCCCTCGACGCGGGCACGGAGATCGACCTTGTCGACGGCCTCGATCCGGCCGGTGAAGCTGACCGAAGGTGTGATGTCCCGCCGCTCGACCTTGGCCACGGTGACCGCTGGGGTAGGAGATGCTGCCGGCTGGGCCAGGGCCGTGCCGGCGAGGAGAGCGAGCGGAGCCAGCGGCAGAATGGTCAGCGCCGGGCGGATGCAGGCCGTCAGGGCTCGGGTCATGCCGGTCGCTCCTTCCGGGCGCATCCGACCGGATGCCTGGAGCGGTGATCGTTCGCCGTTTCCACGAGGCCGGTTCGGCATCGCGCGCGACCTTGCTGCCTCGGTGCGTTCGCCGCCGTCATGCGACATCGGAAGTTCCGGTCCCGACGGCATCGAGATGGAGCACGATCTCGCCGGCCAGGCTCTCGACCAGCTCCAGGTACTCGGCGCAACGCTGCTCCCGGACGGACGACGTCGACGCCCGCCATCGCCGAAGAGCGGCTTCCGCCTCCGCGAGGTCGGAGCACAGCGCCCGGAACGACTCGTCCCGGGCGGCGAGCGTTTTCAGCACGTGCTGCCGGTCCGGAAACCGCTGCACGGCGGCGAGCAGAGCCTTGTCCATGCGTGGAGCCTCTGATGGCGGCAACTATGCCCTCGGGCGATTTCCCTGAGGCATTGCCCGATGCCCGTACGATCCGATGCACAAAAACAGTGTGATTGCCCCGTCGATCTGATGGGAGTAACATACTGTAGAAAATATATTAAGGCTATCTATTCATTTCGGGCGAACGGCAAAGTTGTGAAAAAACACCTTATCATGCAGAGCGGCGGCGATGAGCTTTCATCCGAGCCGCAACTTCTGGTATCGACATGGTCGATGAGCGGATAGCCTCACCTGATCCAGATCGGAATCGACCAAAGCATACTGGTATCATTCTCCGGCATGACCGAGGCTATCCAGGCCACCCTAGGATGGCCGTCATACGAGAGGCTCGTCGATGCAGGAAGCAAAGCGGCGGGCGGCGGGCGAGCGCCGGCGGAAAACGCCGTCGCCACCCTCGCCCGAGATGGTGCGCACGCAGCTCGCCCGCATCGTCGTCAGCCCCGAGTTCGTGGCACCCGAGCGTGTACACAGGTTCCTGAGCTACATCGTGGAGGAGACCCTCGCCGGGCGCGCCGACCGCCTCAAAGGCTACGCCATCGGGGTGGCGGTGTTCGAACGCGACGAGGGCTTCGACAGCCAGGCCGATCCGGTCGTGCGGATCGAGGCCGGACGGCTGCGCCGCGCGCTTGAGCGCTACTATCTCGTGTCCGGCCGGGCCGACCCCGTCTTGATCGAGATCCCCAAGGGCCGCTACGTCCCGACCTTCACCCGTCGCGACGAACCGATGACGGCAGCACCGTCAGCAGTCGAGCCGCCTACGCCGACCGTGACCGAGCGGCCTTCGCCATCCCGTGGCCGGCGTTCCCTGGCGCTCGCTCTGGCGAGCTTCGCCATCCTGGCAGCAACTCTCGGCATCCTGCACCTTCGCTTCGATCAGCAGCAGCCCGTGGCAACGGCCGAAGCCGCACCTGCGAGCAGCGCCACCCTGCTGGTCGTGCCGTTCGCGAGCCTCAGCGAGGGGGACGAGGCGAAGCTCTATGCCGCAGGCGTGACGGAGGAGATCCTGACCCAGCTTTCCCGGCTTGAGGAGCTTACGGTGCTCGGCCACGAGATGGCATCGAGCATCCGGGCGGCAGATCCGGAATCGGCCATCCGCGAGCTTGCGGTACGCTACGTGCTCACCGGCAGCCTGCGCGTCTCCGATCCTCGGCTGCGGGTGACCAGCCGCCTCGTCGAGGCCAGGACGGGAGAGGTGCTCTGGGCTCAGACCTACGAGGAGGATCTGCGCGCCAAGGATCTGCTCGCGATCCAGGATGACATCGCCCGGCAGGTCGTAACCGCCGTGGCGCTGCCCCATGGTGCTGCCTTGCGAGCGGATCTGCAGAAAGCCACCAACGAGCCGCTCTCTCCTTCGATGGCTCCTGCCGAAGGCCGGCACGACCCGTAGGCTACAGTATGTTTCGTCATCCCCATCCGTCCGGGCGCTAGGATAGCCGCAGTCGAGGACACGAGCCTGAGCGATCGCGCGACGGCTCTGCTCTTTTCCTTTTGCTCGGGTCTCGCGGAGAACGGATCATGGCGCGCATCGGCATGCGCACGACGCTGCTGGCGCCAGCGCTCCTGCTGGTCGGCCTGTCGCTCGGGGCCATGCTGCCGACGGTGCTGGCGCAGCCGACTCCTGCCGCCACCACGCCCGCTACCTCGAACGAGGCGGCCCCGAGCGAAACGGCGGCGCAGGTCGACGTCGGCGACATCACCCGGCTGGTGGCGCCGGTGGCGCTCTACCCGGATCCGCTGCTGGCGCTGATCCTGCAGGCCTCGGTCCAGCCGGTACAGGTCGTCCAGGCCGAGCGATTCCTGGTGAAGCATGCCCAGAACCCTACCCTGGCACCCGATCCGGCCTGGGACCCGAGCATCCTGGGCCTGCTCAACTACCCGCCCCTGATCGGCACGATGAACGAGTATCTCGACTGGACCGAGACCATGGGCAATGCGGTGGTGGACCGGCTGCCCGCGGTCCAGGACGCCGTGCAGCGGATCCGCTGGTCGGCCTATCAGGCCGGCATTCTCGGCTCGAGCGAGCTGCAGCAGGTCGTGATCCAGAAGGAGATCATCCGGATCATGCCCGCCAATGCCGACAAGATCGTGGTGCCGACCTACGATCCCGAGGCGCTGCTGACGGCGATCGCGACCACGGCCGGCACTCCGGTCGCAACGGAAGCCCCCGGGTCCGGGAAGGCGATCGGCGAGGCCGGCCAGGCCGAGACGGCCTCGGCACCGGCGGAGCCGTCCGCTGCAGCCGGGCAGCCGGGGACGACAGCCGCGGCTCCGCCCGCTGCAGCGGCCACCCCCACGCCGGCGGAAGCTGCACCAGCACCCTCGCCAGCGACGCCAGCTCCCGTGGCCGACCATACCGTGTCGGAGCCAACCTACGCCGCGCCACCGGCCACGGCCGCCTATGCTGCCCCGGCCCCTGCGCCTGCCTACGTGGCACCGGCGCCGGCCTACGCCGGCACGCCGGTGGTCAGCTACGCCGAGCCGCAGTCGACCTTCTGGTCCTCGGCCGCAACCTTCACCGGCGGTGCCGTGGTCGGCGGCCTCCTGGGCTATGCCATCGGCGACGACTGGTTCGACGACGACAACATCGACGTCGACTGGGACGACCTCGACATCGACGAGGGCGATCTCGACGAGCTGCGCGGGCGCCGCGGCGGGATCAACATCGAGGACAGCACCATCGTCACCGGCGGCCGGGGCAACCGCAGCCAGGTCCAGGCCGAGCTGCGAGCCCGCCGCGAGGGCACCCGGGTCGCCGCCCGTCCGTCGACCCGGGTGGAAGTCCCGATGGCCGGCGCATCGACCCGGCAGGCGACGCGCACGGGTGCCAGAGCCACGCAGGCTTCGGCCCGCCCGCAACAGGTGACCGCGGTCCGCGAGAACGGGGCACGCGCGGTGCCAGGGACCAGGCAGGTGGCGCTGCCGAACAGTGGGCGCGCTGGCGGTACCAACGTCGCGGCTACCGGCGCTGCGGCCAGGACACCGGGTACCAGGCCGGCCGCGGCCAGGCAGCAGGCCATCGGTACACGGTCGGGAACGGCAAGAGCGGCGGCAACGCCGGCCGGTCTTGCGACCGATATCGGACAGGGACGCACGGCTCGTGCCGAGGCGCAGCGGGGAGCGGCAAGCCGGGCACAGGCGCAGAGCCGCGCCAATGCGCTACCGCAAAGGCAGGCCACGTCACGTCCGACGCAGCCCCGGGCTGCCACGGCGCCGACCCGGCCGGCGCCCCGAACGGCAGCACCGGTTCGGCCGGGGGCGGCGGCTCCGGCGGCGCAGACGAGCCGTTCCGTCGCACCATCCCGCCCGAACAGCGGTGGCCTGGCGTCCGGGTTCGCCGGCGGGGACAAAGTCCGGTTGCAGGCGGATCGTGGCCGCGCCAGCCGCGGTGGGGCTTTGGGCGGCGGCGGTCGTGCAGGCGGCGGCCGTCGTGGCTGACCGGCCGACAAAGGACAAGAGCTGGGGAGCGGCGAGCATGGCGGGCTCGATTCGGCGAGGCATGATGCGGCGGCAGCGGGCTGGAGCCATCCTGGTGGCGATCCTGCTCTGCGGCGCCACCTCGCTGCGAGCGGCGGAGGCGACCTTCGCCACCCCGCAGGCAGCGCTCGCGGCATTTGCGGCCGCCCTGAACGCCCCGGATGGCGAAGGGCTGGTGACGCTGTTCGGGCCGGAGCACCGCGACGAGCTCCTGGGCGGTGATCCGGCGGCCGCCCGCCAGGGCCTGGCGCTGCTGCGGGCGGCAGCGGCGCAGGATCTGCACCTCGAGGCTCAGGGGCAGGACCGGGCGACGATCGTCCTCGGCCGGCAGGCTTGGCCGATGCCGATCCCGCTCGTCCGCAGCGGCCAGGGCTGGCGCTTCGATACCGAAGCCGGGCTCGAGGAGATCGTCGATCGCCGGATCGGCCGCAACGAGCTGGCGGCAATCAGGCTGGCGCGCGCCTATGCCGATGCGCAGCTTGCCTACGCCAGCGCGGACCGCGACGGCGACGATGTGCTCGAGTATGCGCAGAAGCTCGCGAGCACGCCCGGCCAGCACGACGGGCTCTACTGGCAGCCCGACGACGGCGGAGCGAGCCCCCTCGCGGCGTTCGCGGCGCAAGCGGCCGAGTATCTGGGCTACCGCCGCGAAGGCGAGCCCTACCGGGGCTATTGGTTCCGCATCCTGACCGGGCAGGGCCCGAACCCGCCCGGTGGCGCCTACGACTACGTCATCAACGGCAACATGATCGCGGGCTTCGCGCTCGTGGCCTGGCCGGCCGACTACCGCAACTCGGGTGTCATGACCTTCGTCCTGGGCCACCGGGGCAGGCTCTACCAGAAGGATCTGGGACCGGACACGACCCGGATCGCCGAGGCCATGACCCGTTACGATCCGGACGCGAGCTGGACCGCGGTCGCCGAGGAGGGAGCGCCGTGAGGGCCAGCACCTCGGTCTCGACCGGCGCGGAGCCGATGATCGCCCGCCACACCCTGGCGCCGCGTCCGGGTGGCGCCGTCTCCAGGCGGAGGATGCTGATGTTCCCGATTACGAGGATCGCCCTGGCCGGCGCGCTCGGCCTGGCGCTCCTGATGCCGCAGGGCCTGCAGGCGCAGGCCATGATCTACCCGAACGCCGGCCAGACGCCGGAGCAATTGAACCAGGACCGGGCCGCCTGCCAGAACCAGGCGACGGCACAGTCCGGCTACAACCCGAGCCAGCCCGCCGCCGTGCCGGCACCGGCCAGACCGCAGGCCGGGCAGCGCCTCGCCGGAGCGGCCCGAGGCGCGGCGGCCGGTGCCCTCGTCGAGGGAACGACCAGCAAGAGCGAGCGGGAGATCGAGGACCCGAGCCAGGCCGCCGCCCGCGCCGGCGCCATGGTCGGCGGCTCGCGCCAGCGTCAAGGTCGCCGCGAGGCTCGCCGCGATACCCGGCAGCAGCAGGCGACGCCGTCGCAGCAGCAGGCGGCCTTCAGCCAGAGCTTCACCGCCTGCATGACGGCCAAAGGCTACACCGTGCAGTGAGGCGGCCGCCGACGGCAAAGGATCGGGATCATGATGACGTTCGATCGCTCCCTGGTGACGCTCGACGGGCGCCGGGGCCTCGTGACCGGGATCGCCAACGACCAGTCGATCGCCTGGGGCTGCGCCAAGGCCTTCCGGGCACTCGGCGCCGAGCTCGCGGTCACCTACCTGAACGAGAAGGCGCGGCCCTACGTCGAACCGCTGGCCGAGGAGCTCGAGGCCGGGATCCTCGTGCCGCTCGACCTCGGGAACGAGGGCGAGCTCGAGGCCGTGTTCGAGCGGATCGGGCGGGAATGGGGCCGGCTCGACTTCCTCCTGCACTCGATCGCCTTCGCGCCCAGGGAGGACCTGCAGGGTCGGGTGGTGGACTGCTCGAAAGCGGGCTTCCTGCAGGCGATGGCGATCTCCTGCTGGTCCTTCATCCGCATGGCGAAGCTCGCCGAGCCCTTGATGGACCGCGGCGGGGCGCTGTTCTGCATGACCTATTACGGCTCGCAGATGGTGGTCGAGAACTACAACCTGATGGGGCCGGTCAAGGCAGCGCTCGAGAGCGCCGCCCGCTACATGGCGGCCGAGCTCGGGCCTAAGGGCATTCGAGTGTACGCGATCTCGCCGGGCCCGCTCAAAACCCGGGCCGCCTCCGGCATCGGCCACTTCGACGAGCTTCTGGCCAAGGCACAGGAGAAAGCACCGCTGCACAGCCTGGTCTCGGTCGAGGATGTCGGCATGGCCACCGCCTACCTCGCCACCGATGCCGCCAGGCTGATCACCGGCGAGACGATCTACATCGACGGCGGCTACCACATCATCGACTGACGGCGAGGGCCGCGAGGCAAGATCATGACCGAAGCGAACCCCCGGACGACGACCGCAGCGGGCATGGCACCCTGGGTCGCCGCCTTCGACTATGCCGTGGATGCGTGGCAGCGCAGCATCCTGTTCTGGGACGTGCTGCGGCAGCGGGGCAACCAGTATCGCGAGCACATGGCGAAGCAGGCCCCGCACGTGCTCCAGTTTCAGGGCGAACTCGTACTGGACGGCCGCACCCTGCCACGGCCGGTGAACTACGTTCTGGCCAAGATCACGCCGCCGGCTGACGTCCTGGTGAGCTCCAAGGCTCGGCCGTTCGTGATCGTCGATCCGCGCGCCGGACACGGGCCCGGCATCGGCGGCTTCAAGGCCGACAGCGAGATCGGTGTGGCGCTCAAGGCCGGCCATCCCTGCTACTTCGTGGGCTTTTTGCCGAACCCGGTCCCGGGCCAGACCATCCCGGACATCATGGTTGCCGAGGCCGCCTTCCTCGAACGTGTGATCGCGCTGCATCCCGAGGCCGAGGGCAGGCCGGTGATCGTCGGCAACTGCCAGGCCGGCTGGGCGATGATGCTGGTGGCGGCCACCCGCCCCGAGCTGTGCGGCCCCTTGATCGTCGCGGGCTCGCCCCTGTCCTACTGGGCCGGTGTCCGCGGCGTGAACCCGATGCGCTACACGGGCGGGTTTTTGGGCGGAAGCTGGCTCACCGCGCTCGCCGGCGATCTCGGGCACGGCGTGTTCGACGGGGCGGCGCTGGTCCAGAACTTCGAGAGTCTGAACCCAGCCAACACGCTCTGGAGCAAGCAATACGATCTCTACGCCAAGATCGACAGCGAAGGCCCGCGCTATCTCGGCTTCGAGAGATGGTGGGGCGGCCACGTCCTCCTGAATGCCGAGGAGGTGCAGTGGATCGTCGACAATCTCTTCGTCGGCAACAGGCTCGCGAGTGCGGAGATCGTGACCGAGGACGGGGTGCGGATCGACCTCAGGAATATCCGCTCGCCGATCGTCTGCTTCTGCTCGAAGGGCGACAACATCACCCCGCCGCCGCAGGCGCTGGGTTGGATCCTCGATCTTTACGGCAGCGTGGAGGACATCCGCGCCAACGGCCAGACCATCGTCTATGCCGTGCACGAGAGCGTGGGCCACCTGGGGATCTTCGTTTCGGGCTCGGTGGCGAGGAAGGAGCACCAGGAGTTCGCCTCCAACATCGACCTGATCGACTGCCTGCCACCCGGCCTCTACGAGGCGGTGCTCACCCCTCTGGCCGCGGGCACGGACCCGAAAGGTCTGGTCTCCGGCGACTACATCGCCCGGTTCGAGGCGCGTGACCTGGACGACATCCGCGCCCTCGGCGGCAACGACCTCGCGGACGAACGTGCGTTCGCGGCGGTCGCCCGGCTATCGGAGGTCAATCTCGGGCTTTACCGCACCTTCGTTCAGCCCTGGCTCAGGCCTATGACCACCGAGCAGAGCGCGGAGCTGCTGCGGTGGCTCAATCCTTTGCGCCTGCCATACGAGCTGCTCGCGGACGACAACCCGCTCGTGGCGCCGGTTGCCGCCATGGCGGAATGGGTGCGCGAGAACCGGCGGCCGGCCGCGGCCGACAACCCGTTCCTCGCGGCGCAAGAGCTGGTCTCGCAGCAGATCGAGGCGGCGCTGGAGGGGTACCGGGTCTGGCGCGACGGTGTGGCGGAGGCGAGCTTCTACGCCATCTACGGCTCGCCTCTGGTTCAGGCGCTGCTGGGCCTGCGGGCGAGCGATGCGCCGCCCCGGGCGCGCCCGGGGCGGGACCCGGCGGAGCTGGCCTTCGTCCGCGAGCGGATCGAGATGCTGCGGACCGGAATGACGGAAGGGGGTCTGCGCGAGGCGGTGGTCCGCGCCCTGCTCCATATCGGGCTGCCGGCCAAGGCGGCCGACGAGCGGAGCTTCGCGATGATCCGCAAGATCCGCGAGGAGCAGGAGCAGGGGGTGCCGCTCCCTGCTTTCAAAGCGCTGGTCCGCGATCAGTTCCTGATGCTGCTGCTCGACGAGAAGCGGGCGATCGCCAGCCTGCCCGAGCTGATCCGGGGTCGCGAGACCGAGGCCCGTGCCGCCTTCCCGCTCGTCGAGCAGGTGGCTCGCGCCCACGGCGAGCTCGGCGAGGAGGCCGAGGCGCGCCTGCAACGGATCGGGGAGATCTTCGATGCGGCGCGAGGCGAGGGCAGCGGGAAAACGGGTCAACGACGGCCGGGCGCCGCAGCGGAATGAAGGCCGGCGCAATGACGGACGATGCGTCGAGTCTGTTGGAGGGAGTTCGTCGGATGAGCGAGAGCAGGATCGTGACGCCGGCCGATCTGAAGAAGATCGCCGACGAGATCGACATGGCGAAGGCCAAGGAGGCGCTGGAGCGCCAGCGCAAGGAGCGGGAGGAGGAGAACGCGCTGCGCCAGGCGTTCATGGAGCAGGAGCTCCGGCCCGATGCCGTCGAGCGGTTCAACAACATGGTCCGGCGCGCCGCCGGGCGAGGGCAGCACGAACTTGAGATCATGCGTTTCCCATCGGCGTACTGCACCGATCACGGTCGGGCGATCAACAATTTCGAGGCGGGCTGGCCGGAGACCCTCACCGGGATCGCACGCCGGGTCTACGACGCCTACAGGCAGCACCTCGAGCCGCAGGGCTACAGAATCCGGGCGCAGATCCTGAACTATCCCGACGGCAATCTCGGTGAGGTCGGCGTCTACTTCGACTGGTAGGGGCGAGCGGCGGAGGCGGAGCGCCCATACGCCGGCCCGCTGGCGACAGGAATGTCCCGAACCTTCCGGAAAACGTCACGATCCGCTTCGGGACGGAAACTCGGGTGCTGCGCCATAGGGTGGCGGATCGGGGACAAGCGCGCGCTCCCGTGCGCCGGGTGGGTGAAATTCCCCACCCTCTCGTCCTGCAGCCTGCCGTCTCCACCGCACGCCTGCCGGCTTGCGCCGGCCCCGCCGACGCTGGCACGATAGCTGCAATGTCGGCGGCGACACGGCCAAGGTGGCCGTCTCGGGAGGTTGCAGCATGGACAAGCGGATGATCGCTCTTCTGACGGGGGCGCTGGCGCTCGGCTCCGTCGGGCCGGGGATGACGCAGGAGCAGCCCAAGGCCACCGGCATCGTGGCCGTGCGGCAAATGACGATGAAGGCGAACGGCGATCATATGGGAGCGATCAAGGCGATCCTCACCGAGCAGCCGCAGCTCGTGAAGCGGGTCGCCTGGCACGCCGAGGCCATCACCGAGGGCGTCGAGTACGTGCCGGAGCTGTTCCCCGAAGGCAGCGACCAGCCGCCCACCGCGGCCCTGCCGGCCGTCTGGAAGGACCAGAAGGGCTTCAAGGCGGCGGCGGCGAAGGCCGAGAATCTGGCCAAGAAGCTCGCCGAGACCGCGAAAGGCGGCGACGTGCAGGCGACCCTCGCGGCATTCGCGGCGCTCGGCAAGGAAGGCTGCGGTGGCTGCCACGAGACGTTCCGTAAGAAACCGCAGAGCTGAGGAGCGTTTCCGGTCGTGCGCCGGGCCGTTCACGGCCCGACCAGCACCGTCCCGACCATGCCGAACACGTCGTAGTGCGGCAGGCAGACGTAGCGGTAGGTTCCGGGCACTACGAACGTCCGCGGCCAGATCTGGCCGCGGGGGATCGAGCCCGAATCGAAAGGCTGCGCACCTCGGGGCAGCGACACGGCTCCCCGGTCGCGCACCTTGGCCGGATCGATGGTGACGGTGTGGGACACCAGCGATCGGTTGCGCCACACGACCGTCCCGCCGACCGGTATTCGCACGAGCTCGGGCCTGAACGAGAAGGTGTTGGTCATGTCGACCACGGCTGCGGCACCGGCGGGTGGCGGCCCGTAAGCCGGCCCGCTGGTGGCGCAGCCGCCGAGCAGAAGGAGAAGACCGGCACCGACGAGAGGACAGATCGGTCGGGGCATCACGGCGTCCTCCGGGCTGCCGTCCGCGAAGCCGGCGGGAACGGCGCCGGCCGCGCCGGCATCCTACCCGGATCGTGCGCGCGATGCCATTTCGGGCCAAGGGACAGGCCGTCCGTGCGGCGCCGTCCTCACCTTGCGGGCCTGAAGATCCAGATCACCACCTCCTCGTTGTGACCGCCAGCCCGGGCGGCCAGGAACAGGCGGTCCAGCTCGGGAGCGAACAGCCCGGTGCGCGCTCCGGGCGCGGTGGCGAACCGGCCGGGCACTCGTAGCCGCTGCCCTGCTGCTGCAGGACAGCGATGACGCCCTCGCCACAGCGCACGTCGATGTGGCCGCGCCGCGGATCGAGCATCACGTCGTCGGCATCGCCACAGGTCGGGAAACGGACCGCGAGCTCGCCGGAACGCGGCGGGACCGCCACGCCGAGGCCGCCTCATGTCGATCCTCCGCCATCTCGTCGGCTGGAGAAAGCCCGCTGTTCCAGGTAAGAATGGCCCTCGACGACCGGACGACAACGGGGAGGTTCCTTGGACGAGCCGCGGCTGCCGGTCTTGCGCTCCTATCAGTCCTGGATCGCGAACGAGACCCTCGAGGACTACTCGCTGCGCTACGCGGCACGGTCGTTCCGCAAATGGTCGCCATTCGTGATCGCCAATACCGCGCTGGGGGGCATCTCCTTTCTGGCGCTCGAGGCGATCGGCGGCGCCATCACGCTCACCTACGGTTTCTCCAATGCTTTTCCCGCGATCCTCTCGGTTTCCTTGTGCATCTTTCTCACGAGCCTGCCGATCGCGTATTATTCCAGCAGGTACAACATCGATATGGATCTTCTCACGCGCGGTGCGGGCTTCGGCTATATCGGCTCGACCATCACGTCCCTGATCTACGCCACCTTCACCTTCGTCTTCTTCGCGCTCGAAGGCGCCATCATGGCCCAGGCGCTGAAGATCGCGCTCAACCTGCCGCTCGTCGTCGGCTACATCGTCTCGTCCGTGGTCATCATCCCGATCACCTTCATGGGTGTCACCATGATCAGCCGGCTGCAGCTCGTCACCCAGCCGGTGTGGGCGCTCATGATGGTGCTCCCCTTCCTGTTCATCCTGATCGAGGAGCCCGAGGCGCTTCGCACCTGGGTCGACTTCGCGGGTGCCGGCAGCGGCGGGGAGCGCTTCAACTATCTCGCCTTCGGCGCCTGCATCGGCGTCCTCTCCTCGCTCGTCATCCAGGTCGGCGAGCAGGTCGATTACCTGCGCTTCCTGCCCGACCGGAGCGAAGCCAACCAGACCGCTTGGTGGACGGCCATGATCCTGGCGGGACCGGGCTGGATCCTGATCGGCGGCCTCAAGATCCTGGCCGGGAGCTTCCTCGCCGTCCTGGTCCTGGCCTCGGGCCTGCCGCGCGGAACCGCGGTCGAGCCGATCCAGATGTACGTGAAGGCCTACGAGTACGTGACGGGCGACCCCGCCCTCGTCCTCGCCGCGGCTACCGTCTTCGTCCTGATCTCGCAGATCAAGATCAACGTCACCAACGCCTACGCCGGCTCGCTCGCCTGGTCCAACTTCTTCTCGCGCGCGACCCATTACCATCCGGGCCGCGTGGTCTGGCTGGTGTTCAACATCCTGATCTCGCTCCTCCTGATGCTGCTCGGCATCTTCGAGACGCTGGAGCTGGTCCTGGCCGTCTACTCGAACGTCGCCATCGCCTGGATCGGCGCCATCGTCGCCGACCTCGCCGTCCTGAAGCCGCTCGCGATCAGCCCCGCCTTCGTCGAGTTCCGCCGTGCGCATCTGCCGAATGTCAACCCCGTCGGCTGCGGCGCCATGGCGGTCGCGTCCACGCTCTCGATCGTCTGCTTCATGGGTGCCTTCGGCCCGATGCTGCAGGCCTATTCCGCCCCCCTCTCCTTCCTGATCGCGTTCTTGAGCGCCATCGGGCTCGGGGTCGCGACCAAGGGCCGGTACTATCTGGCACGTGCCCCTTCCCTGCCCCCGCTCCCCGTCGGTACCACGACGATCCGCTGCGAGCTGTGCGCGCACAGCTACGAGCCCAGCGACATGGCTTTTTGCACCTTCTACGAGCGGCCGATCTGCTCCTTGTGCTGCAGCCTCGACGCGCACTGCCACGATGCCTGCAAGCGGCCGGGACCTGCGCTCGAGCGCTTCCGCCGGCGCTATCTCGGCCGCTCGTTCGAGGAGAAGATCGCCCCCCGCATGGGCCAGCGCCTCGCCAAGGTCGGAGGCATCCTCCTGGCCCTGGCGGTCACGACCGGGGCGGTCTTCCTTCTGACCTACCGCATCGTCGGCCTGGGCCTCGAGCCGCCGCAGCTCGACAGCGGCACGCTCCTGCTGCGGGTCTACGTCGCGATCCTGCCGCTCCTCGCCGTGGGCGCCTGGTGGATCGTCCTCGCCCACGAGAGCCGCGAGCTCGCCGAGCGCGACCTCGTCACCTCGCTCGAGCGCCTGCGCGAGGCCCAGCACGAGCTCGCACGCAAGGAGCGGCTCGCCGCCATCGGCGAGATCACGGCGACGGTGAGCCACGAGCTGCGCAACCCCATGGGCACCCTGGTCTCCTCCGTCGAGGTGCTGCGCCGCTCGCTGCACGAGCCGGGCCCGGAGGCGCGGGGCGAGCTCGAGCGCATCCAACGCACGGTCTGGCGCTGCGTGCGCATCATCGAGGATCTCTTGGAATTCTCCCGGCGGCGCGAGCTCTCCTTGGCCCCTCTCGCTGTCGACGGCTGGCTGCGGCAGCAGCTCGCCGAGCAGCAGGGCTTGGGCTCCGTCCGCCTGCGGCTCGACCTCGCCGCCGCTGCCGTCGTCCGTGCCGATGGCGAGCGGCTGTGGCAGGCCATCGCCAATCTCCTGCAGAACGCGGTCCAGGCGATCGAGGCGAGCACACCCCAGGGCGGCGGCGAGGTGACGATCGCGACCCGGATCGAGGGCGGCACCCTCGTCCTGTCGGTCGCCGACAATGGCGGCGGGATGGAGAAGACGGTGCGGGCACGCCTGTTCGAGCCGCTGTTCAGCACCAAGGCCTTCGGCGTCGGCCTCGGTATGCCGCTGGTCAAGCGCATCGTCGAGCAGCACGGTGGCGAGGTCCGGGTCGCGAGCGAGCCGGGGTGCGGCACCACGGTGGCGCTGCGCCTGCCGCTGGCGGCACGGCAGGCGGGCACGGGCGATGGCTGAAGCGGTCCCGAACGCGAACGCCTCGGAGCCACGGCGTCTCCTCCTCGTGGACGACGATCGCGACTTCGCCGACAGCCTCGCCAATCTGCTGCGCCTCGAAGGCTACGAGGTCGCCGTGGCTTACGGGTTCGAGGAAGCGGCGAGGCGCCGCGCCGCTGCCGGGGCCGCGGTGGCGCTCGTCGACATCCGCTTGGGCCTGCGCGACGGTGTCGAGCTCGTGCGCGAGCTGCATCGGCTCGATCCCGAGCTGCTCGCGGTGATGATGACCGCCTACGCCTCGATCGAGACCACGATCCGGGCCCTGCAGGCGGGTGCCTATGACTATCTCCGCAAGCCGTTTCATGCCGACGAGCTGCTCGCGACCCTGGATCGCTGCTTCGAGCATCGGCGGCTGCGGCAGGAGCGGGCGCAGGCGCTGGAGCTGGCACGGGCGCGCAATCTCGAACTGGAAGCGCTGAACGCCCGCCTCACCCGGGTCCTCGCGAGCGCGCAGGGCTTGGCCGCTGCGAGCTCGGCCGAGGCGGCCGGCTCGGCCCTGCTCCATACGCTCGTCCGCGATCTCGGCCTCGAGGATGGCGCCTTCTATCTTCGCGAGGACGATGCGCTGCGCCTTCGAGAAGCAATCGGAGCCGACCGCGAGCCCCTGCTGCCCTGCCCCCCGCCGGACGGGTCGCTGTTGGCGCAGGCGCTGACTCTGCGCCGGCCGGCCACGACACTGACGCCGAACGGCCGGACGACGCTGGGGCTGCCGCTCGTGGATGCCCAAGGCATGCTTCATGGTGCGATCCTCGGGCACGGGAGCGAGGCCCGGTCTCTCACGCGTCAGGACCTCGAGCTCGCCCAGATCCTCGCGTCCTTCGCCGTCGAGGTGATGCGGGCGGCACGCGCCGCGGAAGATCTCGCCCGCAGCGAAGAGCGCTTGCGCCAGACCGTGCGGAACTCGCCCTCGGCAATAGCGCTCGCCGATCTCACGGGGCGTTGTCTCCTCGCCAACGAGCGCTTCACGGCATGGTTCCCTGAAGGGGTTCCCGGCGCCGACGCTGCCGAGGCGACCATGCAGATCCTCGAGGCGGACCGGCCGGGGGGTCGGCGGCGGTTCCTGATCACCCGTTTTCCCGTGCTCGACGGCGCCCGGCGCTCGGTCGGCATCGGCATCATCGCCACCGACGTCACCGAGCTGCACCAGGCGCAGGAGCGCCTGCGCCAGGCCCAGCGCATGGAGGCGATCGGGCAGATCACGGGTGGGGTCGCCCACGACTTCAACAACCTGCTCGCCGTCGTGTTCGGCAATCTGCGCCTGATCGAAGAGGAGGTGCAGGACCGTCCGGATCTCCTCGAGCTGGTCGGGGACGCGCTCGATGCCACCCGGAGCGGCGTGGAGCTGACCGGTCGTCTCCTCGCCTTCGGCCGTGGCCAGCCGCTGCAGCCCGAGCCCACCGACATCGCCGAGCTGGCGCTGACCTTCTCGCGGCTCCTGCGCCGGACCCTGGGCGAGGGGATTGCGATCGAGCTGGCGCTGGCACCCGACCTCTGGACCGTCCGGGTCGACCGCCATCAGCTCGAGACGAGTCTTCTGAACCTCGCCATCAACGCCCGCGACGCCATGCCGGACGGCGGGCATCTGCGCATCGCCGCGCGCAACGTGACGTTGGACGCCGATGAGCCTGGCCGCGATCCGGAAGTGCGGCCCGGCCGCTACGTGGCGCTCTCGGTGACCGATACGGGGATCGGGATGACATCCGAGGTGCGGCAGCGGGCGATCCAGCCCTTCTTCACCACTAAACCCACCGGCGCCGGCAGCGGCCTCGGCCTCAGCATGGTCTACGGCTTCGTCGAGCAGTCCGGCGGGCATCTCGAGATCGGAAGCGAGCCCGGCCGCGGCACCGAGGTGACGCTCTTCTTCCCGGCCCTGCCCGCCCCGGCCGGCCGCCTCGAGACGGGTCTCTCGCCCGGAACGCCGGTGCCGACCGGCCGCGGTGAACGCATTCTCCTGGTCGAGGACCAGCCGCAGGTCCGCCTGCTCGTGACCCGGCAGCTGACGCGGCTCGGCTACAGGGTGGTGGAGGCGGCCGATGCCGCTTCGGCCATGGCCCGTCTCGCCGAAGCCGAGGACGTCGCGGCCCTCCTCACCGACATCGCGCTGCCGGGTGGTGCCAACGGGATCGAGCTCGCCGAGGCGGCGCTCGCCGCACGGCCGGGGCTCGGGATCGTGCTCACCACGGGCTATGCCGCGGCTATGCTCTCCGGCCGCTCTGGCCCGCTCGCGACCGCGCCCGTGCTGCGCAAGCCCGTCGAGCCCGAACGTCTCGCTCGTGCCCTTCGCGCCGCCATCGACCGGAGCCGGACCTGAGCGTCAGCCGTCGGGTGGAGCCGGCACGAACATGTAGCCGATGCCGCGCACGGTCTTGATGAGCTGCGCATCACGCGCATGGTCCTGCAGCTTCTTGCGGATCTTCCCGATCAGCACGTCGATGCTGCGATCGAACGGAGTCCAGTGCCGGTTGGCGACGATGTCGAGGATCTGCTCGCGCGAGAGGATCCGACCCGGCCGGACGGCGAGCGCTTCGAGCAGATCGAACTCGCGGCTCGTCAATCGCACCGGCCGGCCCTCGGGCGAGAGCAGCGCGCGCCGGGCGCGATCGAGGCGCCAGCCCAGGAAGCGGACGACCTCGCCGCCCTCCGGCGGATGGCCGGTGGAGCGGAGCGGCTCGGGTCCGTATCCGGCCCGACGCAGGAGCGAGCGGATGCGTGCCAGGAGTTCGCGGGGCTCGAACGGCTTCGTGACGTAGTCGTCGGCCCCGAGCTCGAGGCAGACCACCTTGTCGATGGTCGAGCTCTTCCCGGACAGGATGAGAAGCGGCGTGCCGCACTGCGCCCGCAGGCCCCGTGCGAGGCTGATGCCGTCCTCGCCTTCGGGGAAGGTCAGATCGAGGATGACGAGGTCGAAACCCGAATCGGCGATGGCGCGCCGCATCGCCCGGCCGTCGTGGGCGATCGCGGTGGCGTAGCCTTCGCGGCCGAGAAAGCGCGACAGGAAGCGGCAGAGCCGGCGATCGTCGTCCACGAGGAGGATGCGCGATGACGTTCCGGCGAGCTGCAACATGGGCGAGGCGTTCCCCGATCAGCGGCGAAACGACGGAGCATACCGGTCGACGCAACATAACCCGCACCGGCGTTCTCCGTCGATCCGATTACAAAAAATTACCGAACATCGTCTCACCGGATTCGGTCCGGTTACATGACGGGTCTACGCTCTTCTCAAAGCCCGGTTCCCGGCCGCCGACTTCGCTCGGGGCGATCGCGGTCGGAAGACCCGCTGGGCAGGAGCCGCGCGTGCGGAAAGCCGAACTCAGGGAGAGCGAGCCATGCCGAAGACGGCCTTCAAGGTGGACCTGGACCGACGCCCCGAGGAGCAGGATGTCAAGACGCACAATCGCTGGCATCCCGACATCCCGATGGTGGCGACGTTCAAGCCCGGCGACGAGTTCCGGGTCGAGTGCTACGACTGGACCGGCGGCCAGATCCGCAACGACGACAGCGCCGACGACATCCGCGACGTCGACCTCACCAAGGTTCATTACTTGAGCGGCCCGTTCGGGGTCGAAGGTGCGGAGCCGGGCGATCTCCTCGTCGTCGACATCCTCGACATCGGCCCGCTGCCGAGCTCGGAGTGGGGTTTCAACGGCATCTTCGCCAAGGAGAACGGCGGCGGCTTTCTCACCGAGCACTTCCCGGAAGCCCGGAAGTCGTGCTGGGACTTCCACGGCATCTACACGACCTCGCGTCATATCCCGGGCGTCCGCTATCCGGGGCTCGTCCATCCGGGGCTGATCGGCTGCCTGCCCGATCACAAGCTCCTGGCCGAAGCCAACCGACGCGAAGCCGAGCTGATCGCGACCGACCCCAACCGCGTGCCGCCGCTCGCCGCCCCGCCCCATGCCGACACGGCGCTCATGGGCCAGATGTCGGGCGCCGCGGCCGCAGCCGCCGCCAAGGAGGCTTGGCGTACCGTGCCGCCACGCGAGCACGGCGGCAATTGCGACATCAAGAACCTGTCGCGCGGCTCCAGGGTCTACTTCCCGGTTTACGTCAAGGGCGGCGGGCTGTCGATGGGCGACATCCACTGGTCGCAGGGCGACGGCGAGATCACCTTCTGCGGTGCGGTCGAGATGGCGGGCTGGATCGACATCGGCGTCGGCCTGATCAAGGGCGGGGTGGCCAAGTACGGGATCACCAACCCAATCTTCAAGCCGAGCCCGGTCGAGCCGCACTTCTCGGAGTATCTCATCTTCGAGGGGATCTCGGTCGACGAGCGCACGGGCAAGCAATATTATCTCGATGCTCACGTCGCCTATCGCCGCGCTTGCCTGAACGCGATCGAGTACTTGAAGAAGTTCGGCTACACCGGCGAGCAGGCCTACATGATCCTCGGCACCGCCCCGTGCGAAGGCCGGATCAGCGGCATCGTCGACATCCCGAACGTCTGCGCCACGCTCGCCATCCCCACCGGCATCTTCGACTTCGACATCCGCCCCAACGCCTCGGGCCCGAAGCGCGAGGTCTCGGGTGTCGATGTTGCGAGGACCAGCCGCTGACGACCGGCAGGCCCGGCGCCGAAGCGCCGGGCCTTTTGCCCTAGCACGGGGAGGCGAGAATGCTGCTCGGTATGGCGCTGCTCTGGGTCGGTGCCGTCCTGTTCCTCAACGGCCTGTGGCTCCTGGGCAAGATCGACGACCGCGAGATCGTGGTCATCAACGTGGCTACGGGCTTCATCACGCTGTGCGTGGCGCTCTACTCCGCCTTCGGCCCCGGCTCCAACGAGGCCTCGATCCGGGCAGCGGCGCTGACCCTGCTCTTCACCACGACCTATCTCTGGGTAGCCTACAACCGCTACGTCAACGTGGACGGGCGCGGGCTCGGCTGGTTCAGCCTGTTCGTCGCGATCACGGCAGCACCGGTGGCGCTGCAGACCTTCGGCTCGGCGCAGAACGGGGTCGATCTCTGGATGGCGCTCAACTGGGTGGCCTGGGGCGTGCTCTGGTTCATGTTCTTCCTGCTCCTGGCCCTCAAGCGCTCGATCCAGAGAGTCACCGGCATCGTCACCGTCGCCGAAGGTGTCCTGACCGGATGGCTGCCCGGCTTCCTGCTCCTGGGTGGTCTGATGCGCCCCGGCGGCTGACGGCGGGTCCCGACCGGCGCCCTGCTCCCCCGACCGGGCGCCGGTCGGCGATCTTCCTCTCCCCCAAGATGATCCCCGATCACCTGGAGCTTCGCGATGCCCCTCTACGATTACGAGTGTGCCGACCACGGCCCGTTCCGCGCCTGGGCGCGCATGGCGGAGGCGCTGAAGGCCTGTCCCTGCCCGCTCTGCGGCGAGCCGGCCCGGCGGCAGATCTCGGCGCCCAATCTCAACGTCATGAACGGCACGCTGCGAAAAGCGCTCGCCCGTGCGGAACGGAGCTCGGACGAGCCCAGAGTGGCGCCCAGGAAGCACCTCGCCAACTGCGGCTGCTCGCTCTGCGCCCACAAGAAGGCGCCACCCCCGGCGCACCATCGTTGGGCCATCGGCCATTGAGGCGCAAGAGCGCCCGCCCATGGACCCGATCCCGGGCTATCTCGCCGTGTTCGCAGGCGGCGGGCTCGGCGCCGCGCTCCGTCACACCGTCAACCGTGCCGCCGCCGATCTTCTCGGCACGACGTTCCCGTTCGGGACGCTGTTCGTCAACGTCACGGGCTCCCTCGCCATGGGCCTGCTCGCCGGCTGGTTCGCCTTCCGCAGTGCCGGCAGCACGCAGACCCTGCAGTTGTTCCTGACCACGGGCATTCTCGGCGGCTTCACCACCTTCTCCGCCTTCTCGCTGGACATGGCCGTGCTCTGGGAGCGCGGCCATGCCGATCTCGCTCTCGGCTATGCCGCGCTCTCGGTGCTGGCTTCCCTTGCGGGCGTGTTCCTCGGCTTGTGGACGATCCGCGTCCTGACACCGGCTTGAGCGGGCCACCCAGATGCCTGACGACCCGCCGCTCGCGCCGGTCGTCTTCGGCCTTGCCATTTCCTGAGTGAATGCTTACTAAGCTCGTATGACCCGTGCACGTCTGGGAGCGGAAGAGCGCCGCAAGGCGATCGTCGAGGCGGCGATGCCGTTGTTCGCGCAGAAGGGATTCGCCGGCACCACGACGAGGGAGATCGCACGTGCCGCTTGCGTCTCCGAAGCGCTCCTGTTCCAGCATTTCCCGAGCAAGGCAGCGCTCTACCAGGCGATCGTGGCGCGCGGCTGCGAGGGGGATCCCGAGCTCGAGAAGCTGACGCTCCTCCCCCCCTGCACGGCGACCTTGGTCCACATGACCCGGCTGATGCTGGAGCACTTCGTTCTAGGGGCTCTGGGCGATCCCAAGGAGCGGGAGGTCCAGCACCGGCTGATGCTCAACAGCTTCCTCGAGGACGGAGTCTATGCGCGGCTCGTCTGTGCCTGGGTGACCGAGCAGGTCCGGCCCCTGTACGAGGCGTCGATGGCGGCGGCAGCCGCTGCCGGCGACCTGCGCCCGGGCGCCGACGTCTCGCCCGACGCCTTCTGGTTCGCCGAGCACGTCGCCGCCATGATCGCCTATGCCCGCCTCCCCAGCGTCCCGACCGTTCCTTACGAGGGCAGCATCGAGGTCGTGATTCGGGATGCCTTGCGCTTCATCCTGCGCGGCCTCGGGCTCACCGATACCGCCATCGCCCGCCACGTCGACCCCGACCCGGCAGTCGGCGGCACAGCCAACAACGACGAAGCACCTGCATGAGACCCAACTCACCTGCCCACCGGGCGGATCCGGCCAAGGCTGCCAGCCACCATTACGAGGACTCCGGAAGGCGCCCGCACGACGCCGAGCGGCGCGCCACCCGCAAAGGCCTCGTGATCCGGCTGATCCTCGTCGCCTTGCTCGTGGGCGGCGTGGGCGGAGGCTTGTGGTACTTCAACGAGTTCCGCAAGCAGGCGATCAGGAGCTTCTTCGCGAACAATGTGCCACCGCCTACGGCCGTCGCGGCCGTGCCGGCCGAGCAGGGACCGCTGCCGCGTTATCTCGGCGGGATCGGCACGCTGGTCGCGGTCCGGCAGGTGAGCGTCTCGCCCGAGGTCCAGGGCCGCGTGGCGGCGATCCATTTCGAGCCCGGTGCAGTGGTGAAGCAGGGCGAGCCGCTCGTGCAGCTCAACGACGCGCCCGAGCAGGCCGATCTTGCCAGCTTCAAGGCCCAGGCGCGGCTGGCACAGGCCAATCTCGATCGTACCCGGCAGTTGGCGCGCAGCGACTTCGCCACGCAGGCGGCGCTCGACCAGAACCAGGCCCTCCTCGAGCAGGCGCAGGCAGGGATCGCGCGGAGCGAGGCCCTGATCGCCCAGAAGCTCGTCAAGGCCCCCTTCGCCGGCCAACTCGGCATCCGTCGGGTCGAGCTCGGCCAGTATGTCGGACCCGGCACCGAGCTCGTCACCCTCACCGATCTCGACCGGCTCTACGTCAACTTCACCGTGCCGGAACAGGCGCGCGCCGTGATCCGCCTGGGCCAGCCGGTCGAGATCACGATCGACGCCTATCCGGGGCGCGTCTTCAAGGCCGAGCTCACCACGATCGAGCCACAGATCGACCCGAGCACGCGCACGATCAAGCTGCAGGCCACCATGGCCAACCCGGATCGGCTGCTGCTGCCGGGCATGTTCGCGAACGCGCGCCTCGTGCTGCCGCCGGTGCCCGACGTGGTGACGGTACCCGAGACGGCCGTGACCCGCACGCTCTACGGCGATTCCGTGTTCGTCGTGCGCGAGGAGGGTGTGGACAAGGACGGTAGGCCCGTACGCAAGGCCGTGCAGACCTTCGTGCGCACCGGCGACGTGGTGGGCGGTCGGATCGCGATCCTCGAAGGCGTGAAGCCCGGCGAGCTCGTCGTCGCCTCGGGCCAGCTCAAGCTGCAGAGCGGTGCGGCGGTGCGGGTCGTGGCCGACAACGCGCTGCCGATCCCGGCCGAGCCGCCGGTCGAGTGAGCCGAGACGAGGCAGGAAGACGAGCCCATGCGCTTCACCGACATCTTCGTCCGCCGCCCGGTGCTCGCCACGGTGGTGAGCCTTCTGATCCTGCTGATCGGGCTGCGCGCCTTCTTCACGCTGCCGATCCGGCAATACCCGGAGGTCAAGAACACCGTCATCACGGTGACGACCTCCTATCCAGGCGCTTCCGCCGAGCTGATGCAGGGTTTCATCACCGTGCCCATCGCGCAGGCGGTGGCGGGAGCCGAGGGTGTCGAGTACCTGACCTCGAACTCGGTGCAGGGCACGAGCACCGTCCAGGCCCATATCCGACTGAACCAGGACCCCAACAAGGCCATGACCGACGTCATGGCCAAGGTGAACCAGGTCAAGTATCTGATCCCGCGCGAGGCCAACGACCCGATCATCTCGAAGACCACGGGCGGCTCGCTCGCGGTCATGTACATGGGCTTCGGCAGCCACGAGATGGCGGGGCCGGCGATCACCGACTATCTCACCCGCGTCGTGCAGCCGCTCCTCGCCACCGTGCCGGGGGTGGCCTCGGCCGAGATCCTGGGCGGACAACCCTTCGCCATGCGCGTCTGGCTCGACCCGACCCGGATGGCGGCACGCGGGGTCTCGGCGCAGGACGTCGCGGCGGCGCTCGCGGCCAACAACTATCAGTCGGCGGCCGGCCAGACCAAAGGCTACTTCACGGTCAGCAACATCAGCGCCGCCACCGGGCTCCAGAGCATCGACGAGTTCCGCGCCATGGTGGTCAAGGCCGCGAATGGCGCTCTCGTGCGGCTCGGCGACATCGCCACGGTCGAGTTGGGTGCGAAGAGCAGCGACAGTTCGGTCATGATGAACGGCCAGCACGCCGTCTTCATCGGCATCAACGCGACCCCGGACGGCAACCCGCTCGAGATCGTCAAGGGTATCAGGGCGTTGGTGCCCACCCTCGAGCGCGGCCTGCCGCCCACGCTCACGATGGAGATCCCCTACGATTCGACCGAGTTCATCAACGCCTCGATCCACGAGGTGGAGCGGACCCTGGGCGAGGCGATCCTGATCGTGATCGTGGTGATCTTCCTGTTCCTGGGTTCGGTCCGCTCGGTGCTGATCCCGGTGGTGACGATCCCGCTCTCGATCATCGGCGCCGGCACGCTCATGCTGGCCATGGGCTTCAGCCTCAACCTGCTCACGCTCCTGGCGATGGTGCTCGCGATCGGGCTCGTCGTGGACGACGCCATCGTCGTGGTCGAGAACGTCTACCGCCACATCGAGGAGGGCAGGACGCCGCTCCAGGCGGCGCTCATAGGCGCGCGCGAGATCGCGGGGCCCGTGATCTCGATGACGATCACGCTCGCCGCCGTCTATGCACCGATCGGCTTCCTCTCCGGACTCACGGGCTCCTTGTTCCGCGAGTTCGCCTTCACGCTCGCGGGCTCGGTCATCATCTCGGGCATTGTGGCACTCACGCTCTCGCCCATGATGTGCTCGCTGCTGCTCAGCGCCGAGAGCCAGCACGGCCGTTTCGCGCGTCTCGTGGATCGGACCTTCGGCGCCGTCACGCGCTGGTACGGCCGGCGCCTGCACAACACGCTGGAATACCGGCCGGCGACGGCGCTGTTCGCGCTCGGCGTGCTCGCGAGCCTGCCTTTCCTCTTCCTCAACACCAGCGCCGAGCTGGCGCCCGAGGAGGACCAGGGTGTGCTGTTCGCGGTGACGAAGGGGCCGCAGAACGCCAACATCGACTACATGAACGTGTTCGGCGAGGCGATCGACAAGGTCTTCCAGTCCTTCCCGGAGACCTCGTTCCGCTTCATCGTCGCCGGCATGGACGGCGGCGCCAACAACGGCTTCGCCGGCATGGCGCTCAAGCCCTGGGACCAGCGCCAGCGCAGCGCCAAGGAGCTGCAGCCGCTCGTTCAGGGCGCGCTCCAGGAGAAGGTCACGGGCGTGCAGGCGTTCGTGTTCTCGCTGCCGCCCTTGCCCGACAACAGCCAGGGCATGCCGGTGCAGATGGTGATCAGCTCGCCTTCGGGTTTCGAGACCATCTACAAGGTGATGGAGGAGCTGAAGGCAGCGGCGCGCAAGAGCGGCCTGTTCATGGTCAGCGACAGCGATCTCGCCTTCAACAGCCCGACCGTGCGCATCGAGATCGACCGCACCAAGGCGAACGATCTCGGCATCACCATGCAGGAGATCGGCAGCTCGCTCGCAACGCTCTTGGGCGGCAACTACGTCAACCGCTTCAGCCTCGAAGGCCGCTCCTACGAGGTGATCCCGCAGGTGCCGCGGAGCCTGCGCCTCGCTCCCGAGCGCCTCGGCCAGTACTACGTGAAGACCAGAAGCGGCGAATCGATCCCGCTCTCGACCGTGGTCAGGATCACGACCGGCACCGAGCCCAACGCGCTGACCCAGTACAACCAGCTCAACGCGGCCACCTTCTCGGCCGTGCCGATGCCGGGTGTGACCATGGGCCAGGCGGTCGACTTCCTGCGCCAGGAGGCCGAGCGGCTCCTGCCCGCCGATTTCCGCTACGACTTTCTCTCCCAGTCGCGTCAGTACGTGCAGGAGGGCAACCAGCTCACCATCACCTTCGCGTTCGCGCTCGTCATCATCTTCCTGGTGCTGGCGGCCCAGTTCGAATCCCTGCGCGATCCGCTCGTCATCCTGGTGAGCGTGCCGATGTCGATCTGCGGCGCGCTGCTGCCGCTGTTCTTCGGTGTCGCGACCTTGAACATCTACACCCAGATCGGTCTCGTGACCCTGATCGGGCTCATCAGCAAGCACGGCATCCTCATGGTCGAGTTCGCGAACGAGCTGCAGCGCAACGAAGGCCTCGACCGGCGGGCAGCGATCGAGGAGGCGGCCAAGGTGCGCTTGCGGCCGATCCTGATGACGACAGCCGCCATGGTCGTGGGCCTCGTTCCGCTCCTCTATGCGAGCGGTGCGGGTGCGGCCAGCCGGTTCTCGATCGGGCTCGTCATCGTCGCCGGCATGTCGATCGGCACGCTGTTCACGCTGTTCGTGCTGCCGACCGTCTACACCTATCTCGCCTCCGATCATCGCCCGGCGCGGCGTGCGCGGCGTGAGGCCGAGATCCGCGAGGTGCTGGTGCCGGCAGAGTGAGGGGCACGGTATTTAGGCTTGAAGTCCTAATCAACTTCAGGTTATAGGGAGTTCGTCACGCATCTGCAGCGGAGCCCCGCCCGTGCGCCCGGACCTCCTCCACGTCGTCACCTGCATCTCGAACCCCGTCCGCTACCAGAGCCGCTGGCGCCTCTACGAGCGCTTCAAGCAGGAGATGGCGCGGGCGGGGGTGCATCTGGTCACGGTCGAGCTCGCCTACGGCGAGCGGCCGTTCGTCGTCACCTCTGCCGGCAACCCCGACCACGTGCAGGTCAGAAGCCGCTCCGAGCTGTGGTCGAAAGAGAACCTGCTCAACATCGGCGCAGCACACCTGCCGCCGGACTGGCGCTATCTCGCCTGGATCGACGCCGACGTGCAGTTCCACAACCCCGACTGGGCGGCCGAGACGGTCGAGCGGCTGCAGCTCTTCTCCGTCGTGCAGCTCTTCAGCCATGCGCACGATCTCGACCCCGAGCATCAGGTGCTGGAGGGCAAGCAGCCGAAGACCGGGTTCATGTACGCCTACTGGGAAGGGCTCCCCTCCTCGCGGCGCTACGACGACGGTAACTGGCATCCCGGCTATGCCTGGGCCTGCCGGCGCGACGCCTACGTGGCGCTGGGCGGGCTCATGGATTTCTGCGTCCTGGGCTCGGCCGACCGGCACATGGCGATGGCGCTGGTCGGCAAGGCCGGGCTCTCGCTCGACGAGCGGCTGAGTCCGGCCTACAGGAAACATATCCTCGCCTGGCAGGAGCGCGCCGAGCGTCACTTGCGCCGCAACGTCCATTACGTGCCGGGCCTCCTCACCCACTGGTGGCACGGCAAGAAGCGCGACCGGCGCTACGTCGAGCGCTGGGAGGTGCTGCGACGCTGGCAGTTCGACCCCGATCTCGATCTCAGGCGCGACTGGTCGCAGCACGGCCTGCTCGAGCTCACCGACCGCTGCCCGGGGCTGCGCGACGACATCCGCCGTTATTTACGCGCCCGCAACGAGGACAGCATCGACGTGGATTGAGCGCCGACCTAACCCGGCCAATCGCGTTCGGCGACCATCAATGGTCGCCAGACACCATCAACGGGTGCCGATGCTCGGCGTTCAGTCCGCGCGCACCCCGAGTTCGTCCAGATGGCGCATGAGCATCGCCGGGTCGTCGTAGACCCGGTACGCCCCGGCGCGCTCGAGCTCCTCGGTGCCATAGCCGCCCGAGAGGAGGCCGATGCCGAGCACGCGCGCCCGGCGGGCGGCCAGCATGTCCCACACGCTGTCGCCGATGACGAACACGTCGGCCGCGGGCACGCCCAGCCGCTCGACCGCCGCGAGGAACAGATCGGGATCGGGCTTGGCGTGCTCGACGAGATCGCGCGTCACGACCGGAACCGTCTCCGGAATCGCCAGGGTCTCGAGCGTCGTGCGCGCGGTCCGCAGCCGCCCGCTCGTGGCGATCGCCCAGGGGCAGCCGATCGCGGAGAGATGGCGGAGCAGATCGACGGCACCCGGCAGCGGGCGGATGTCGCCGGCGAGCTCCTTGTAGGCGGCGGCATGGGCGTCCTGTAGCCGTCGCAGCAGGCCCTCGTCGAGGTCGCGGCCGGTCTCGCGCAGAAGTGCCCGCGTGAACAGGCCGCCGCTCATGCCGATGCGGCGGTGGATGCGCCAGATCGAGAGCTCGATCCCCTCCTCGAGCAGCGCCCGGTGCCAAGCCAGCACGTGCTGGTAGACGCTGTCGACCAGGGTGCCGTCGAGGTCGAACACGAGCGCGGTCCTGTGGCGCGCCATGGCTGCTTCCCCTTCCCTGCCGCACGAAAGACGAGCGGCCTCGTCGGGTTCCCCCGGACGAGACCGCACCATACCTGTTGCCGGGCCTTCGAGCCTACTCGGTCTTGGGCTTGGCCGGCCGCTTGTCGATCACCTCGTCGATGATCCCGAACTCCTTGGCCTGCTCGGCGCTCATGAAGGTGTCGCGCTCCATTCGCGCCTCGACCTCGGCCAGGCTCTGGCCGGTGTGCTTGACGTAGATCTCGTTGAGCCGACGCTTCATGGTCAGGATCTCGCGGGCATGGATCTCGATGTCCGTGGCCTGGCCCTGAAAGCCGCCCGAGGGCTGGTGCGTCATGATCCGGGCGTGTGGCAAGGCGAAGCGCTTGCCGGGAGCACCCGCGCAGAGCAGGAGCGAGCCCATCGACGCGGCCTGGCCGATACAGATCGTCGCCACGTCGGGGCGGATATACTGCATCGTGTCGTAGATCGCGAGCCCGGCGGTGACGAGGCCGCCCGGGCTGTTGATGTAGAGGCTGATGTCCTTGTCGGGGTTTTCGGCTTCGAGGAACAGGAGCTGGGCGGTGACGAGGCTCGCGACGTGGTCGTCGACCGGCCCCATCAGGAAGATGATGCGCTCCTTCAACATCCGGGAATAGATGTCGTAGGCGCGCTCGCCGCGGGCGGTCTGCTCGACCACCATCGGCACGAGCTGGCTGTACGTGGTCATGGTCGACCTCGCTCGGGTTTCAAGGGAGACCGGTGCCTTGGCCGGCCTCACGCCGTGGCATTCCCGGAAGCGGCGGCCGCCTCGCCATCGGCGGCGGGCTGCTGCGCCTCTTCCTCGTCCGGATCCTTCATCAGCTCTTCGACTGGGACCGTCTTCTCGCTCACCTGGGCGCGGGAGAAGATGAAGTCGCAGACCTTGTCCTCGAAGATGGGCGCTCTGAGCTGGTCGAGCGCGTTGGGATTGCTCTGGAAGAACTCCAGCACCTTGCGCTCCTGGCCGGGGAAGCGCATGGCCTCGCGCACCGCGGCCTGGCGCAGCTCCTCGCCCTCGACCTTGATCTCGTTCCTGGTGCCGATGTCGGAGAGGATGAGGCCGAGCCGCACCCGCCGCTCGGCGATCTTTCGATATTCCTCCTTGAGCTCGTCCTCGCTCTTGCCAGCCTCCTCGAAGCCGGCACCCGTGCGCTCCATCTCGTCCTTGAGCTGCTTCCAGATCGCCTCGAACTCGAGATCGACCATCCCGGTCGGGACCTCGAACGGGTACTTCTCGGCGAGCTGGTCGAGGAGCTCGCGCTTCAGCCTGGCGCGGCTGACGCTCTGATACTCCTCGTTGAAGCGCTTCTCGAAGGTCTCCTTGAGCTCGGCCAGGCTCTCGAAGCCCAGCTCCTTGGCCCAGTCGTCGTTGATCTCGACCGCGACCGGTGCCTTCACCTCCTTCACCGTGACGGTGAAGACGGCCTCCTTCCCGGCCACGTCCTTGTTGCCGTAGTCCTCGGGGAAGGTGATCTTGACCGCGCGAGTCTCGCCCGGCGTGGCACCCACGAGCTGCTCCTCGAAGCCCGGCACCATGGCCTTGGCACCGAGCCGGAGCGGGAAGTCCTTGGCGGCACCGCCCGGGAAGAGCTCGCCGTCGATCCGGCCCTCGAAATCGATGACGAGCTGATCGCCGTCCTGCGCGGGGCGCGGCTCGGCCAGCGGCTCGAACTTCTGCCGCGCCCTGGCGAAGTTCTGGATCGCCTCCTCGATCTTCTCGGGCTGCGGCTCGGCCACGAGCTTGGTCAGCGCGATCGCGTCGAGATCGACCTGCGGTACCTCGGGCAGCACCTCGAGCTTCATCGCGAACTCGAGATCCTTGCCCTCGTCGAACGAGGTCACCTCGATCTTGGGCCGCAGCGCCGGGCGGAGCTGATTGTCGCCGATGGTCTTGCGCGAGCCCTCGTCGACCGCCTCCTCGAGCACCTCACCCAGGATCGAGCGGCCGTACTGCTTCTTCAAGAGAGGCAGCGGCGCCTTGCCGGGCCGGAAGCCGGGCAGGCGGATCGTCTTCGCCAACTTCTCGAGCCGGCTCTGCACACGGCTCTCGATCTCGCTCGCCGGAACCGTGACCTTGTATTCCCGCTTCAGCCCCTCGGCCGCAATCTGGGTAACCTGCATCGCTTTCGCCTTCATGGCGCTGCGCCCTGCCCCGAGCGAAGCACCCGTTCCATTAATAACCTGCCGCTGGCTTGGTGCGGGCGGCGAGACTCGAACTCGCACAGCTCACGCCACAGGAACCTAAATCCTGCGTGTCTACCAGTTCCACCACGCCCGCGCACGACACCCGTCCCGAAGCCGGGGCTCCGGGACCGTGGCTGTGGCCTATAGCACAAAGGAGCAGAAGGCCAACAGGGGCCTGAGGTGGCCGAGAGGCAGACTCCTGGCCCTAGCTCGCCAGGCCGGCCTCGCGCAGGTTCCCGAGCAGGTGATCGAGATCGGCCGGATCGCGGAACGGGTTGCGCTGCCGGACCTGGGCGAGCGTCAGGCCCGGCTCCTGCGCCAAGGCGCGGCTCAAGGTGGCCCGCGCGTCCTCCAGCCGCCCGAGCGCGGCGTAGCTCGCCACGGCCACGAGCAGGCCCTCGTCGCGCGCCCTGTCAGCTTCCGCGATGGCCTCCCCGTACTCCCGATGCTCGAAGTAGGCCAGGGCGAGAATCCCATGCGGCCACGGCATCGCATTCCCGGAAGCGGATCTTGTCCTGCTCCGGCACGTCCCGCTCGCGCTCGGCGATGCCGGCCTGCAGCGCGACGGCGCAGGCCACCGCCTCGACGGCACTCGGGAACTCGACCAGGGCGCCGTCGCCCATCAGCTTGACCACGCGCCCTTGGTGGGCCGCGACCAGGGGTTCCAGGAACGCCTGGCGATGCGCCCTGAGGCGGGCGAGCGTTCCCGCCTCGTCCCGCTCCATCAGGCGCGAGTAGCCGACCACGTCGGCAGCGAGGATCGCCGCGAGGCGCCGCTGCACGGCAGAGGCTCGCATCGCCACCTCCTCCATGGAAGCGAGCGACGATGTTACCTTTCCCTGCACGGAAAGGCCAAGCCCGTCGTGTCCGTGCTCCGAGAGCCGATCCGGCTCAGCGGATACCGAGCAGCGACAGGACGGCGAGGATCACCACGACCACGCCGATGAGATAGAAGATGCCGTACACGGGCGGGGACTCCCCGGCTGGCCGTGGCAACACTCACTCGGCCACGGCGACGTGATCCGCGACGTAGGCGCCACGCTGGCCCATGGGCCGCGCCGGCCCGGTGGTCGTGTCCTGCTTGGTCTGCAGCTCGAGCTCGGCGTTGAGCTCGGCCCCCAGCATCACGACGAAGGCCGAGATGTAGAACCACATCAGGACGATCACGACAGCGCCCAGCGAGCCGTAGGTGACGTCGTAGGAGGCGAAATGCCCGACATAGAAGGAGAACAGAAGCGAGGCCAGGAGCCAGAGCACCCCGGCCAGGATCGAGCCCGGCGTGATCCAGTGCCAGCGCGCCTCGTGGCGATCAGGGCCGAAGCGGTAGAGCACCGAGAGGCCCACGACGACACAGCCGATCAGGAGAAGGAAGGAGAGGAGCCGGACAGCGATCCCGGCCGCAGGCCCCAGATTCTCGAGCCGGAGCGCCGCCGGCACGCCGACGATCACGGAGAGCGCCACCGACACGCCGACGATGCCGCAGAGCGTCATGGCGATGGCGACGAGGTTGAGACGAAGGAAGCTCCGCTTCTCCTCTTCCTCGTAGGCGATGTTGAGCGCGTTGATCAGCGCCTTGGTGCCGGCGGTAGCACTCCACAGGGCGAACAGGAAGCCGATCGCGACCCCCCAGCTCAGCGTCGTGCTACCCTTGGCGGCGAGATCGTGGACCCGCTGCGCCACGAGATCGTAGGCTGCCGCGGGCAGGATGTCGCGCACGGCCTGGAGCTGCCCCTCGACCGAGGACGGATCGAGGACGAGGCCATAAAGCGAGATCAGGACCGAGATCGCCGGGAAGAGTGCGAGCATGGCATAGAAGGCGCAGCTCGCCGCCATCATCGACATCCGGTCCGACGTGGTCTCACGCCATACCCGCTTCAGCACCTGCCACCAGCCCTTGGCCGGGATCTCGGCCGGCATCGTGGCATGATGGCCCAGCGTGGTGTCGATCAGCTCCGCACGGACCTCGGGCCGGGCGAGATCGCCCGGCCCGGCCACGTCCTCGCGGTCCTGATCAGGTGCCGGCGCGTCGGTCGCCATGCTCGCCTGCCCCGCCGGTGGTGCCAGAGGTCATGGCAGTGGTGTCGCCATCCGTGCGGTCGCGCTGCTGCTGGTCGCTCGCTTCCGGCGACAGCTCGCGCTCGAGCGCCTCGCGTCCGGCCGTCACCGTCTCCTCGACCACGGTGCGTACCCGGCCGGCGGCATCCGCCACCTGCTGCCGCGCCCCGGCGACCACGCCCGAGGGGCTCATGTCGGCGAGCCCTTCGCGGCGGGCGGCGTCGTGAGCCGTATCCAGCATGGCCTCGGCAGCGCGCATGACGCCCTGTCCGGCTTGGCCCGCCATCTCGCGTGCCTGCTCCTTGAAATCCTGGCGGATGCTGCCCAGCATCTCGCGCTCGTAGCGGGTCGGTGGTATCAGCATGCCGAGGATGGCGCCCACCGTGACGCCGAGGACGCCCATGAGCAGCGGCTGGTCCTGGAGATAGTCGGCCGTCCGGCTGCCGACGTCCCGCGCCCGCCAAGCGGCGTAGCTGGCGCTGTCGCGCACGCCGTAGGCCGCGGACTGGCCGTAGCCGTAGAGGCTGCGCAGGCCAGCCTTGCCGCGATCGGCCGTGTCGCCGGCGCGGCTCGACATGCTGCTGGCCGTGCTCGTGACTCTCTCCGCCATGTCGCTGGCCATGTCGCCCGCACGCTGCGCTGCCTGGCGGAAACGGTCCGCGGCGGCCGAGAGCGCGGTCTCCACCCGGTCGACAAACGCCGAGAGGCTCTCGCTCGCCTGGCGGGTCACGCCGAGCACGGAGGCCTTCGCCGCATAGACCCGCTCGCGGTAGCTCTCCTCGCTCTCGCCCGTGCGCCGTTCCACCCTGGAGCCGGCATCGCGCGCCTTCGTGGCCAGATCCTCGTAGGCCGCGGCCTCGTAGGGCATCGGCTGGTGCGGCACGGTGGCGCCGTAGGAGGAGCCGGCATAGGCGCGCGGGCCGTAGGCGGGCGTCTCGCGCCCGACATAGCCCCGGCTGCGCTCGTCGCGGTCGTAAGGCTCGGCGCCGCGGCTCGAGTCGTAGGAGCCGCCACTCCGCTCGCGCGCGCTCGACACGGCGAGCCAGGCGAGGCCGACCCCGATCAGCGCCACCGGCATGGGATGGTCGCGGACGGTGCGGGCGAGATTGCGGCCGAATTCCGCTCCCCCGCCTTCTCTGAACCAGGCGAAGGCCTCGTCGACCATCTGGCCGGGCGAGAGCTTCTGCTGCAGGGCATCGATCGTGGCGTCGAGCCGGGATCGCGTATGCTCGAGGTCCCGCTCGATGCGGTTGGTATCGGACGAGCCTTCCATCACGACGCCTGCTCCTTCACGAGGTTGATGTCCTTGCGCACGTTGGCGGCGGTCCGCTCGGGAGCCAGCCGCGTCGCCGAGAGCTCCTTCTGGCCCTTGCGCACGAGCACGAAGCCGATGATCGCGACGACACCACCCACGATGAGGGCGGCGAGCCAGCGCGGCATGCCGGCCTCGGTGAGGCCGTAGACCAGGGCATCCAGGAGCACGATCAAGGCTGCGAACGCGATCAGAGCACCCGCCACCATCGCCACCACGGCGGTGATGGTCTGATGCAGCTTCTCCTGCGCCTCGGTCCGCGCCAAGGTCAGCTCCTGGCGGATCAGCGCGGTCACGTCGTTGGCGAGATCCCGCAGGAGCTCACCGACCGACCGGTTCTCCTGGAGTTGCGCCATCAGACGTTGCTCCCCCTCACGGTGGGAGCATCCGAGGACCGGCCGCCCGTGTCGTTCTTCCCGGCGCCGGCGCTGTCGGTCGTCATGGGGCCGCTGCCGACGCCGCTCGTGCCACCGGTGGACGCGCCGCCGGTCGAGATGCCGAAGCCGCCTGCCGACGGCGAGCCGGTCCGGCCCGGCATGCCGGACTGGCTCGTGCTCGGCGTCTGGGCATGGCCGGTCGCGGTCCCGCCCGTAGCGGTCGTGGCAGCACCGCTCGTGGTCTGGCCGTAGCTCGACCCGTAGCGCTGGCCTTCCGAGCCATAGGCGTGGGACGAGGTCCCCGAGGCATGATCGCCGCCATAGCCGCGGTAACCACCACGGCCGGCTCCGGCGTAGCCGCCGCCACTGCTGCGAGCGACCCGGGTCAGGGCGAAGCCCAAGGCCACGCACGCACCCATGAACAGGGCCGGCTGGCGGTGGGCGAAGCTCTCGAGCGAGCCCACGAGGCTCTGCACGTTGCGGCGCCTCAGATCGTCGGCGAAGCTGTCGATCTCCTGTGCTCCACGGTCGACCAGATTGGCGAGCCAGGCCTCGCGCTCGCGCAGATCCTTGGCCGTGCCGTGGAGACGATCGGCGACGGCCGCGATACGGTCGGCCATGCTGTTCTTCTGCGCTTCCGCCTGGGCAGTGACCCGCTCCTTGACAGAGCCTGCGAGATTCGCCGCCTCGTCCTTGACCGTGCCGCCGGCCCGCCGGGCTTCCGCCATGACGTCGCTCGCGGCGCCCTTCGCCTGCTCCTTGATGGTCCGAGCCTCCTCGCGCGCCTCCTCGGTCTGGGATTGCGTGGCCCGTACTACAGGGTCCGAAGCGGAGCTGGCCGCTCCGGTCTGCCCGTGCTCATGTTGGGTCATCGACAGCACCCCCTTTACCCGTGTCGGCGAAGGAACGGACCGGCTTCGGCGAGGTTCCGCGCTTTCGGCGATGGGTTCCGATGCACCGGCACCATCACGACGCTAGCGGCAAGAGAATGGTCGATTCCTGCTCCACAAGGAGCACACTCCGTCATTTCAAGGTCTTGCGCACGAAATATTGCTTCCCAGATCACACCCGGGATCGGTAGAATGCCGCGTTCTGGGTTCTGCCGGGAAGTCTGCTCGCACGAGGGACTGAAGAAGGAGCCGATTATGGATTTCGAAAAATACACGGACCGCGCGAAGGGTTTTCTGCAGTCGGCGCAAGGATTGGCGCTGCGCGAAGGTCATCAGCGCTTCCTGCCCGAGCACGTCTTGAAGGTGCTCTTGGACGATAGCGAGGGTATGGCCGCCAACCTGATCCAGGCGGCCGGCGGCAATCCCAAGGCGGCGCAGAAAGCGGTCGAGGACCTCCTGAAGAAGCAACCCAAGGTCGAGGGCAGCGGGGCCGGCCAGCTCTACATGGCGCCCGAGACCGCGCGCCTGTTCGACAGCGCCCAGGCAATCGCGAAGAAGGCGGGCGACACCTTCGTCACGGTCGAGCAGCTCCTGCTCGCGATCGCGATGAGCGAGACCGATGCCGGCCGGGCGCTGAAGAGCGCCGGTATCACGCCGCAGGCGCTCAACGCCGCGATCAACCAGATGCGCAAGGGCCGTACCGCACAGACCGCCAGCGCCGAGGAAGGCTACGACGCGCTCAAGAAGTACACGCGCGATCTCACCGAGGAGGCGCGCACGGGCAAGCTCGATCCGGTCATCGGCCGCGACGAGGAGATCCGGCGCGTCATCCAGGTGCTCTCGCGGCGCACCAAGAACAACCCGGTCCTGATCGGCGAGCCCGGCGTGGGCAAGACCGCCATCGTGGAGGGTCTGGCCCAGCGCATCGTGAACGGCGACGTGCCGGAATCCTTGCGCGACCGGCGGCTTCTGGCTCTCGATCTCGGCGCTCTCGTGGCCGGCGCCAAGTACCGCGGCGAGTTCGAGGAACGGCTGAAGGCGCTCTTGCAGGAGGTCCAGCACGGCGAAGGCGACATCATCCTCTTCATCGACGAGCTGCACACGCTCGTGGGTGCCGGCAAGGCCGAAGGAGCGATGGACGCCTCCAACATGCTGAAGCCGGCCTTGGCGAGAGGCGAGCTGCACTGCATCGGCGCCACGACGCTCGACGAGTACAGGAAGCACATCGAGAAGGACGCGGCCCTCGCCCGGCGCTTCCAGCCCGTGTTCGTGGGCCAGCCCACGGTCGAGGACACGATCTCGATCCTGCGCGGCCTCAAGGAGCGCTACGAGGTGCACCACAAGGTGAAGATCACCGACAGCGCCATCGTCGCGGCCGCCACGCTCTCCAACCGCTACATCACCGACCGCTTCCTGCCCGACAAGGCGATCGATCTCATCGACGAGGCGGCGGCGCGAAAGCGCATGGCGATCGACAGCAAGCCCGAGGAGATCGACGAGCTCGACCGGCGCATCATGCAGCTCCGGATCGAGGAGAGCGCGCTCAGGCGCGAGACCGATCAGGCCTCGAGGGACCGGCTCGAGAAGCTCAGAAAGGAGCTCGCCGAGCTCGAGCAGCGCTCGAACGAGCTGACCGCGCAGTGGCAGGCCGAGAAGTCGAAGCTCGCTTCCACCACCCGGCTCAAGGAGGAGCTGGAGCGGCTCCGGCACGAGCTCGCCATGGCGCAGCGGCGCGGCGACTTCGAGCAGGCGGGCCGGATCGCCTACGGCGAGCTGCCGCGGGTGCAGAAGGCGCTGCAAGAGGCCGAGGCGCAGCAGGCGCAGCACATGGTGCACGAGGAGGTGACCGACCAGGACATCGCCCACGTCGTCTCGCGCTGGACCGGCATCCCGGTGGACAAGATGCTGGAGGGTGAGCGCGACAAGCTGCTCCGCATGGAGGACATGCTGAGGACACGGGTCGTCGGCCAGGAAGATGCGCTCAAGGCGGTGGCGAACGCGGTGCGCCGGGCGCGTGCGGGCCTGCAGGACCCGAACCGGCCGATCGGCAGCTTCCTCTTCCTCGGCCCCACCGGTGTCGGCAAGACCGAGCTCTGCAAGGCGATAGCAAGCTTCCTGTTCGACGACGATCAGGCCATGGTCCGGATCGACATGTCGGAGTTCATGGAGAAGCACTCGGTGGCCCGGCTGATCGGCGCTCCTCCGGGCTATGTCGGCTACGAGGAGGGTGGTGTCCTCACCGAGGCGGTGCGGCGGCGACCCTACCAGGTGATCCTGTTCGACGAGGTCGAGAAGGCGCACCCGGACGTGTTCAACGTCCTGCTCCAGGTCCTCGACGACGGCAGGCTCACGGACGGCCAGGGCCGCACGGTAGACTTCCGGAACACCATCATCGTGCTGACCTCGAACCTCGGCGCGGAGTATCTGGCCGCACTCCCTGACGGGGCGCCGGCCTCGGCCGCGCGCGAGCAGGTGATGGCGGTGGTCAGAAGCGCCTTCCGGCCCGAGTTCCTGAACCGGCTGGACGAGATCATCCTGTTCAACCGGCTGAGCCGGGCACAGATGAAGGACATCGTCCAGATCCAGCTCGGGCGGCTGCGGCAGCTTCTGGCCGACCGGCGGATGAAGCTCGAGATCAGCGACGCGGCCATCGACTGGCTCGCCAACGCCGGCTACGATCCGGTCTACGGCGCCAGGCCCCTGAAGCGGGTGATCCAGCGCTCGCTGCAGGACCCGCTGGCCCTCATGCTGCTCGAGGGGCGGCTGGCCGAGGGCGAGACCGTCCGGGTCGACGCCGGCGACGGCGGCCTGATCATCCAGGGCACCCCGATCGCCGTCGCGGCCTGAGTCCCGCCCGGAAACGCGGCGGCGAGGTCCTTCGGACCTCGCCGCTTTTTCCATCCTGCTCCTCGGGGATCGGATTCAATCCATGCGCTGCGCTATCATCTGCTCGCTGTCGGGCCGGCGCCGCAGCTTGTCGATCTCGGCGCGAAGGGCGAGGAACCGCTTCAGCTCCGCCCCCTGGAGCCGATCGGTGAGCGCCACCTTCACGCTCAAGGGGTTCACCTGCTCGCCGTTCACGAGCAGCTCGTAATGCAGGTGCGGCCCGGTGGAGAGCCCGGTCGTGCCGACATAGCCGATCACCTCGCCCTGCCGGACGTGCTTGCCGCGCCGCAAGCCGGGGGCGAAGCGGCTCATGTGGGCGTAGGCCGTGCTGTATTCGCGGCTGTGCCTGATCCGCACGTACTTGCCGTAGCCGCTGCTGCGGCCGGCGAACTCGATCTCGCCGTCGCCGGCGGCGAGAATCGGCGTTCCGGGCGGGGCAGCGAAGTCGATCCCTTTGTGCATGCGGGTATAGCCCAGCACGGGATGACGCCGCATGCCGAAGGTGGAGGTGAGCCGCGCGCCGTCGATCGGCGTCTTCAGGAGCCATTTGCGCAAGGCCCGGCCGTCGCGGTCGAAGAAGCTCGTCCGGCCGTCGCTCGTGGTGTAGCGATAGGCCTCGATCCGCCGTTCCTGCGTGTCGAGCCCGACGAAGAGCAGGTCGCCGGCGGCGGCCATCTCGCCCTTCTCGTTGACCCGGCGCTCGAACACGCTCTCGAAGCGGTCGCCGGGATGCACGTCGCGCTGGAAGTCGACGTCCCAGCTCAGGAGCTTGATCATCTGGCCCATGATCGCGGCCGGCAGCCCGGCGTCGCGGGCAGCTTCGTAGACGCTGTCGGCGATCGCGGCGCGCACGCGGACCATCTCGCGCTGCAGCGGCCGCTCGACGCTTCTGGCCGCGAAGCTGCCGTCCTCCTCCCGCACGAGGTGGACCTCCTTGGCCGCATCCACCGGCAGGACGAGGCGGGCGAGGCGCTGACCCTCGCCCGGCTCGACCTCGAGCGCCAGGCGCTGCCCGATCCGCAACCGCCGCAGGTTCGTGACCTTGCGCAGGCTCGAGACCGCATCCTGGGCCTCGACGCTCTCGATCCCGGCGCGGGTCAGGATGTCGAGCAGCGTGTCGCCGCGCTGCACCTCCACCTCCGCCCGGGCTGGCGCAGCCATCTCGGCCGCGGCCGGCTGGTCCACGGGCTTCGCGCGCGGAATCGCCGCCGGCGGCAGATCGCGCGGCGCCACGGCCCGCGGCGTCGGCGGCAGGGTGGCCGCCTCAGCGGCCGGAACGACGGCGGCGACCGGATCCGCCCTCCCCGAGAGGACGTGTTCGGCCCTGAGCGTCAGCTCGAGCACGCCGTTCTCCGGCAGGTGCACCTTGCCCGTCCCGACCGTCGCGATCGTCACCCCTCCTACTCCGAAGCCCACCCCGAACGCGGTCGCGCCCAAGAGCAGGAAATTGCGCCCAAAGCGGGAAGAGGCCGTGGCTGACGTCCGCAAAGCAGCACCCGTCGATCGTTGTTTCGGTGTTCCGGCGGCCCGGCATCCGGCGGTGAGCCGGGCCGCCGCGTACCATGCAAATCGAAGAACGCTGCGTCAAACTGTTCCTTGCGCGGATTGATGCAAAAATGAGCCTCTTTCCCATAACCTATTGAAAACGAAGGATTCGATTCGGTGACGGCCGCGAATCCGCCTTTCGCGGGCGTATCACCTCCGGATTTGTCCATTTGGATTCCCATCTCCCGTAGAGGTTGGACGCCGCTTTCCGCCCTTTCCTCGCCCTCCTTTGTGAGCTCGGGCTCGGGGCCTTGTCTGGGGGCGGTGTTTTTTGTCGGGCGAGTTTCACGAAAGGTCTTGCGCCGGGTGCCGGGGGTGGCTATATCCGCGTCCGTCGCCGCCGGGCCGGCCGGCTCGGCGGAGGGGATGGTTCGTCCCTGCGGACGCGCCCGATCGGGCGGTTGCTCTTTCTCATCGTTGGCAGGTTGTGTTGAGAGGGGATGTGCAGGCGGCGGTGGAGCCGTGGTGCGCATCTTCTGGTG
>NZ_JBBLZC010000072.1:0-1032 GCF_037908215.1 Benzoatithermus flavus
CGATCGTGCCCCTGGGCGTGGTGTAGGAATGCCGGTCCTCGATGCGGGTCGAAGACCAATCAGCCGACCACGGCGGGCAGGCTGACCAGGGTGTCAGCATCGCCGCCGGGGCGGATCGTTTCAAGCGACATAGAGCGCCGGGCGACCGCCCACGCGTCATTCTGCTCGAGCAGGATCGCGCCGGCGAGGCGAGCAACCGCTCCTGAGTTGGGCAATATTCCAACAACATTGGTGCGCCGCTTGATCTCGCCATTCAGTCGCTCGAGGGAGTTGGTCGAGGCGGGCTGCGACCAGTGTTCCTTTGGGAATGTACGGTGCGCCAGACCGTCGTGCTCGGCGCCATCCATCAACTCGGCCACCTTCGCGAACCGCTCGCGCAGACTGTCGGCTACCCTGCGCCACTGCTCGTGCGCGGCTTCGGCCGTGTCCTGCGCCAAGATCGTGCGCAAGAGCGCCGCCACCATCGCCCGGCGGCACGCGGCCGAGCAGATCCCGCCTCCCATGACCTCGGCACCGTTGCTGCGTAGCGTGCAGCACCTTGCTCGCGGCCGCCCGCCGACCCTTGTGGCCGGCGGCGACCACCAGCTTCACCCCACGCAGGCCACGGTCGGCCAAGGAGCGCAGAAAGTCGGTCCAGAACGGCTCCGCCTCGGACCGACCAGTGCTCATGCCGCGCACCTCGCGGCGGCCGTCCGTGTGCACACCGGCGGCTTGTCACCGCTGTGCTGACGATCCGTCCTTGCGCGCGCACCTGAACGTAGGTCGCATCGATCCAGAGATACGGCCACTCGCCCTCGATGGGGCGGCCCCCAAAGGCGTTCACCCGGCCATCGATCTCCTGGCAGATCCGGCTGACCTCGCTCTTGCAGATGCCGGTCATGCCCATCGCCTACACCAGGTCGTCCACGGCCCGGGTGGCGACCCCGTGCACGTAGGCCTCTTGGATCACGGCAGCCAAGGCCCGCTCCGTCGTGCGCCGGTCGACGGCGGCGCCGTCAACCGAGAAAGGCTGGGAAGTACGAGCCCTTGCGG
>NZ_JBBLZC010000073.1:0-1028 GCF_037908215.1 Benzoatithermus flavus
CCTGATTAGCCGTGACCCTCATCCAGCGACGAGGACCCGATAGGGCATAGGCTTGGTGCGGGCGGCGCTGTGGACGAAGCGCACGAGCATGCTGTCGAGCTGGAAGCGGCGATTGAAGCGCCAGGCGAAGCTGGCGAGATAGCGGGCGGCGTGCGCCGGGCCAAGCTGGCGGTAGGTGCCGGTGATCGCCGCCTTGATGTTGCCCAGTGTGGTGTTCACCCACTTGAACGGCGCCCAGCGCGCCGCCTGCCGCCCCGAGCCGGTCACCATCGGGAAATGATCGCAGCCGGCGCCCTCGACCGCCGCCCAGCAGGACAGGCCGTCGCTGACCACGGTGCTGCCGGGCGCCAGATGTTCGCGCGCCAGCTTCTCGACCTCCTTCTTGCGGAAGCCCTTGACCGGCAGGAGCTTGAGCTTCCTCGGCCAGCGCTCGGCCGTGGTCTCGACCGCCGCGACGATCGGGGTCTTGCCAGCGGCGCCCCGCCCACGCTTGTCGCCCGAGCGCGCCCCGCCCAGGTAGGCGTCGTCGATCTCGACCCGGCCTTGGAGCGGCTTCTTGGCCTCGCGCTCGAGCATCACCTGCATGATCTTGTGCTTCATCGACCAGGCGGTGGTCTGCTTGACCCCGAGCCTGCGGCCGAGCTCGACCGAGGAGATGCCGTTCTTGGCGGTGACGATCAGGTGGATCGCCAGGAACCAAGTGGTGAGCGGCAGCTTGGTGGCGTGGAAGATCGTCCCCGCCGTGAGCGGGACCTGGTGCTTGCACCGGTTGCACTGGAAAAGCTTGCGCTCGGCCAGCCAGGCCCGGCCGCCATGGCCGCAGGCCGGGCAGACAAAGCCTTTGGGCCAGCGCAGCCTCTCCAGGGCGGCGCGGCACTGCGCTTCCGTGCCGAACGCCTCGCGGAACGCCGCCTCGCTCAGCCCCTTGACCCGCGCCGCCAGCTTGCCCGCCATACCTGTGCCTCCCGCAGCCCTGGAAACCGCGGCAATCCTAGCCCATGGCCGGATGACTTTGAAGGCTAATCAGG
>NZ_JBBLZC010000015.1:0-93987 GCF_037908215.1 Benzoatithermus flavus
TTGGCGGGCCGGCGGCGGCCGAGCAGCGCCGCCGCGAGCAGGCGGCGGGTCGGCTGCGGGAACGCGGAAGCGAGCGCCTGGACCATGCGCCCCAGAGTATAGGTTTTCTGTCCTTGTTGCAAGAAGATCGTCGATGTGGGGATTCTCGAGGAAGGAGTAAGGGTTCTGGGAAGGCTTCATCGGGCAGGCAGCAAGTGGGGCACGTTGAAAATCTCGACCTGACGGCTTGCGATCGCGAGCCGATCCACATTCCGGGATCGATCCAGCCGCATGGCCTGCTGCTCGTGGCGGATGCGCTTTCGCATCTCGTGCAGGCAGGGGCAGGAGCCCTGGAGGAGCGCCTCAAGCCTTACTGGCTAGGCCAGCCGCTGGATTTGCTGCTCGCTCAGGAAGTCGCGCCGCAGCTCGCCAGCCTACCTGCAGACGCGACCACCGTGGTTCTCGAGCGGAGAGTTCGGGGTCATGGCGAGATATTCGACGCCGTGGCGCACCGCGCGGGCGAATACCTCGTCGTGGAGCTCGATCCCATCAATCCGCAGCCCATCGAGGCCGTGTCGTTGCTCGGTCGGCTGGATGGGTTCGCACGCTCGTTCGAGCAATCGGGCGATATCACCACGCTGTGCGAGCGGGCGGCGATCGCCTTTCGTGCCCTGACCGGGTTCGACCGGATCATGATCTACCGTTTCGTGGATGACGAAGCCGGGCAGGTGATCGCCGAGGACCGCGAGCCGGAGCTGGCGAGCTTTCTGCATCATCATTTTCCCGGCAGCGATATTCCCCGTCAGGCCCGCGCGCTTTACGTACGCAACCGTGTCCGTTCCATCCCGGATGTCGACTACGTGCCCGCTCCGTTGCGGCCTTCGGGATTTGAACTGCTCGATCTGAGCGACGTCGGCTTGCGCAGCGTTTCACCTGTTCACCTGCAATATCTGCGCAACATGGAGGTTGCGGCAGCCGCATCTTTCTCGATCGTGCGCGACGGCGTGCTGTGGGGGCTGGTTGCCTGCCACCATGCCAGCCCGCGCCGTCTGCCGCGTGACGTGGCCGTTGCCGGCACGGCGCTCGCGAACGCCCTGGCCCGGCAGGTTCAAGCCATGGAGCAGGCTGCAGCCTATGACGAACGGCTCAGGCTGAGATCGGCCATAGACGAGATGGCGACAGAATTTTCCGACGAAAGGAGCGCCGAGCGGATCTTTCAGGATCTCGGCACGCGCTTGTGCCGACTGCTTCGCGCCGACGGCTTCGCTTATGTGGCCGGCGGCAAGGCGCAACCGCACGGCGTCGGTCCCGAGCCGTCCGCGATGGCGGATCTGACGGCATGGGCGCTCGCAAGGTCGCCCACCGAGCCATGGGCCACCCGAAGTCTTTCCCGTCTCTACGATCCTGCCGCGTCCTGGCCGGAACAGGCGAGCGGGCTGCTGATGCTGCCGCTCGCCGACGAGGGGCAGGCCCTGCTCTGGTTCCGGGCCGAGGAGCCGGAGACCGTGCGCTGGGCCGGCAACCCGCACGAGCCGGCAGTTTCCGACGACGACCGACCTCTGACCCCGCGCGCGTCCTTTGCGACCTGGGTCGAGACGGTGCGGGGCCGCTCCCGGGCCTGGACGGTGGAAGAGATCGATGCGGCCCGCCGGATAGGACGAGCGTTCGCCGAAGCCCGGATCAACCGCCGTATCCGTCGTCTCAATGGCGAGCTGCACGCAGCGCTGATCGAGCGAGATGCCCTGCTTCAGCAGAAGAATCTGCTCATGAAGGAGATCGATCACCGCGTCCAGAATTCCTTGCAGATCATCAGCTCCTATCTCTCGTTGCAGGCACACGAGGCAGGCCCGGGGCCGGTGGCTGACCATCTCAACGAAGCCAAGGCCCGCCTGTCGGCCGTTGCGCTGGTGCATCGGCGGCTTTACCGCGCCGACCAGCATGACATCATCGATCTCGGTCAATATCTTCGCGAGCTGCTCGACGATCTGCGCACCGCCCTCGGCAGGGAGTGGCAACCGTTCATCACGTCCGCGTTCGCGCCGCTCCTCGTTGCAGGCAGGCAAGCGATGTCGATCGGGCTGGTCATGACGGAACTCGTGCTCAACGCGAGCAAGTATGCTTACGGAGGATCACCCGGCCCCATCGAGGTCCGGCTGGAGCGCCACCACACCAAGCTGCGCCTTTCAGTGAAGGACGAAGGTCGAGGACGGCAGGCGGTGCGCAGCAGCAGCGGCTTCGGCAGTCGCATGATCGCCGCGACGGTAGGGCAGCTCAAGGGAATGCTCGACTACGACGACAGCCCGGACGGCTTCGGGGCCGTCGTGACCGTGCCCATCGAGTCATGATGCGGGACGAGGCGCCGATTCACGCGGGCAAAAGCGGGTTGCGACAGATCCTTCGGGTCGCGACGACAGCCGATCATCGGGTGCTCGATGCTCTCGGCACCAAGTTCGATCTGGCAAGCCGGTCGGGCTATGCGGCATTCCTGTCCGCACACGCTTCGCTGATCCCGGCGCTGGAAAATCTGCTCGATAAGGGGCCGGTGCCTCCACGATGGCCGCAACGCCGCCGCGCCGGGGCACTCGCGGAGGATCTTGCGGCACTCGGGCGAACCTTGCCGGAGCCTGCCGACGTGCCCGATCTAGCCTCCCCGGCACAGAGAATCGGCGCCCTTTACGTTCTCGAGGGCTCGCGGCTGGGTGGGGCGATCTTGCTGCGGCACGTGACGACGGCTCAGCCGGATGCTCCTGTTGCCTTCCTCGACCATCGAAGTGGGGAAAGATGCTGGGCCACATTCGTCGAATGGCTCGACGGGTTGGATTGCGGAAGCGACGAGCAACGGGCGGCAATCGAAGGCGCAAGACTGACGTTCGCGGCATTTGCAGCCCAGTTCCGCGCATGGCTTGCCACCATCGCGTGACGCAGCTTCGCCTCTCGAGACCGATAATGCCGGGGATTCAGGGACACCATACAAAATCGACCTTTCCGCCTGCCACCCACCCGGGCCTTCCCGCATGAGGCGAGGCTCCGCCTTGCTCGCCCGCCTTCCGGCTGCATCCGGACGAACGTGGCCCGTGCCGGCCCGAGCGCCACGAGGCGGGTCGATTGCGTCTGCCGTCGGCGACATTCCCGAGGGGGAGACGATCCGACAGCCGGGGTCAACCCGCCAGCGTCTCGTGGACGAGCTTGGCCGCGATCAGATCCTCGAGCGCGGAGCCCACGGACTTGAACACGGTGATCTCGTCCTCGCTGCGCCGCCCGGGGTGCCGCCCGCGGACGAGCTCGAACAGGTCGGCGCGGATGCGCTCGGGTGTGAGGGCACCCGCGGCGATGGCGCGGAGGATGTCGCCCGCCTCGGCCAGCGCACCGGCGCGCGTGTCGACGAACACCTCGCCCCGGCGCATCACCTCGTCGTCGCTCTCGCGCATCTCGGGCGTGAAGGCGCCGACGAGATCGAGGTGGGTGCCGGGTGCCAGCCAGGCGCCGCAGACGAGCGGCTCGCGACTCATGGTGGCGCAGGCGACGATGTCGGACGTGCGCACGGCGGCCTCGAGGTCGTCGACGACCGCCACCCGGAAAGGCTCGCCCGCGAGCGCTGCCGCCAGGGCCTCGGCGCGCGGACGGGAGCGGTTCCACAAGCGGACCTCCGCGACCGGCCGGACGGCGGCATGAGCCCGCACGAGATGGGGCGCCATGGCCCCTGCGCCCACCATGGTGAGGACCCGTGCCGCAGGCCGCGCCAGGTAGGAGGCGGCGAGCGCCGAGGCGGCGGCCGTGCGGCGGACCGTGAGCGCGGTTCCGTCCATGACGGCGAGCGGGGTGCCGGTGGGTCCGTCGAACAGGACGTAGACACCCTGGACGGAGGGGAGGCCCTTGGCCTCGTTGCCACTCGCGACGTGGACGAGCTTCACACCCGTGACGTCGCCCGGCTGCCAGGCCGGCATCAGGAGCAGGATGGCGGGGTCCTGCCCGGGCCGCGGCACGGCATGGTGGTGCCGCACCGGAGTCTCGCCGGCGGCACGGAAGCCCTCCCGCAGGCGCTCGATCAGGCGGGCATAAGGGAGAGCCGTCTCGACCGAGGCGGCGTCGATCGCCTTCAGCAAGGGAGCCTCGCTCAGGCGGCGCTGCGCGGGGCGGCGATGGCGATCGCCTGGGTCTTGCGCCGCGCCTGCTCCAGGATCTCCTGCTCCTTGCGCTCGCGCTGGAGCTTCTCCTGGTACTCGACCGCGCGGACCCGGCGGCGCAGCGCCCGCACCTCGCGCCGGTCGCTCAGGCTCGACAGCCACATCGCGACGCCGCCCAAGAGCGCGCCCAGGATCAGGCCGAACAGGAGCACCCCGTAGAGCGGGACCTCGATGTCGAACGGCAGAGGCCAGAAGGCGACCTGGACGGGCGCTCGATTGTCCACCGCCAGCACGACGATGACGATCACGCCCACGAGTGCCAGCAGCAGGCGAAGCAGCTTGATCATCGAGCGCCCTCTCCCTGGGTTCGGTCCGGCGGCGGCCGGCCGGGCTATCCGTCGAGCGCGTTCAGGCGCTCGCGCAGTTCTTTGCCGGTTTTGAAGTAAGGCACAACCTTGTTCGGCACCGCGACCTCGTCGCCGGTGCGGGGATTGCGCCCGATCCGCCCGCCCCTGGCCCGCACCGAGAAGGCGCCGAAGCCGCGCAACTCCACACGGTCGCCGCGGGCGAGGGCGGCGCTGATCTCCTCGAAGATCGTGCTGACGATCCGCTCGATGTCGCGCATGTAGAGGTGAGGGTTGGCGGCGGCCAGACGCTTGATCAGATCCGACTTCGTCATGCCTGCGATCCGGTGCCCATTCGCACGCTGCCGGCCCGCGAGGACGGACCAATTTGCGCCACAGTGCCAAAGGGTTGCGGGATCGTCAAGCAAACGGGGCGGGAAGCCCGAAGCCCCCGCCCCGCCGGAAAAGGCGACCGAAGTCCGGTTCCGCTCAGCCCTTGCTCTGCTCCTCGGCCTTCTGCCGGAAGGCGGCGCCGAGGATGTCGCCGAGGCTGGCCCCGCTGTCGGACGAGCCGTACTCGGCCATGGCCTGCTTCTCGTCCTCGATCTCGAGCGCCTTGACCGAGAGCGTGAGACGCCGGTTGATCGCGTCCACGCTCATCACCTTGGCATCGAGCTTCTCGCCGGGGGCGAAGCGCTCGGGGCGTTGCTCGTCGCGGTCACGGGCGAGCTCGGCCTTGCGGATGAAGCCGATCGCACCCGAGGTGGTCTCGACCTCGACCCCGCCCGGCGTCACCTCGCGGATCGTGCAGGTGACGCGATCACCCTTCTTGATGCCGGCGATCGCGGCCTTGAACGGATCCTCGGCGAGCTGCTTGATGCCGAGCGAGATGCGCTCCTTCTCGACGTCGACGTCGAGCACCTGAGCGCGGACGACATCACCCTTGCTGTACTTCTTGATCGCCTCCTCGCCGGGGAGCTCCCAGTCGAGGTCGGACAGATGCACCATGCCGTCGATGTCGTTCTCGAGGCCGATGAACAGACCGAACTCGGTGATGTTGCGGACCTCGCCCTCGACCACCGAGCCGATCGGGTGATGCTCGAGGAACAGCTCCCACGGGTTGCCGAGGCACTGCTTGAGGCCGAGGCTGATCCGCCGCTTCTCGGGATCGACCTCGAGCACCATGACCTCGACCTCCTGGGACGAGGACACGATCTTGCCGGGGTGCACGTTCTTCTTGGTCCAGCTCATCTCGGAGACGTGGACCAGGCCCTCGACGCCCGGCTCGAGCTCGACGAAGGCGCCGTAGTCGGTGATGTTGGTGACGCGGCCGTGGAACTTCGCACCCACCGGGTACTTGAGCTCCACACCCTCCCACGGATCGGCCTCGAGCTGCTTCATGCCGAGGCTGATGCGCTGGGTCTCGCGATTGAAGCGGATCACCTGCACGCGCACGGTCTGGCCGACATGGAGCACGTCGCTCGGATGGTTGACGCGCTTCCAAGAGATATCGGTGACGTGGAGCAGGCCATCGAGGCCGCCGAGGTCGACGAACGCGCCGTAGTCGGTGATGTTCTTGACCACGCCTTCGAGAATCTGGCCCTCCTGGAGGGTGGCGAGGAGCTCGTTCCGCTGCTCCGCCCGGCTCTCCTCGAGCACCGCGCGCCGGCTGACCACGATGTTGCCGCGACGGCGATCCATCTTGAGGATCAGGAAGGGCTCGGGCTTGTTGATGAGCGGGCCGATGTCGCGCACGGGTCGGATGTCGACCTGGCTGCCGGGCAGGAAGGCCACCGCCCCGCCGAGATCGACGGCGAAGCCACCCTTGACGCGGCCGAAGATGTGGCCTTCGACCTTGCTCTGCTCGTTGAACGCGCGCTCGAGCCGGTTCCAGCTCTCCTCGCGGCGCGCCTTGTCGCGGCTGAGGACGACCTCGCCGCTCTTGTTCTCGAACCGCTCGACATAGACCTCGACCACGTCGCCCACGCGGACCTCGGGCGTCTGGCCGGGGCCGGCGAACTCCTTGAGCGGGATCCGGCCTTCGGACTTCAGGCCGACGTCGACCACCACCACGTCGTCGTCGATGTCGACGACCGTGCCCCGGACGACGGTTCCTTCAAGACGGCTGCTCGAGCCCAGGGTCTCATCCAGCATCGCCTGGAACTCGTCCAGGGAAGCCCGGGTCTCGGTGGCTAGGGTGGTCTCCTGCATTCCAGCTCCTAGAAGGCACGCTCTCTCGCTGTCGAGCGCACCCGGCCCAGCCACGGCGGCTGGGGTTGGGGTTGACGGATCGATGTCGGCTCAGGCCACGGACGAATGCCGCCTCTCGAGCTGGCTCTCGATGTAGCGCCGGGCCGCCTCGAACGCCGCATCGGCATCGAGGCCGGTCGAATCGAGCACCCAGGCGTCGGGGGCAACACGCATGGGCGCGACCGCGCGATCCGAATCGCGGCGATCACGCTCCCGTAGCTCCGCCAGAACTGCGGCGTATATAGGCGCTTCCCCACGCTGCCGCAACTCCTCGTACCGCCGCCGCGCCCGTTCCTCCTCGCTCGCGGTCACGAACAGCTTGAAGGTGGCATCGGGGCAGACCACCGTGCCGACGTCGCGGCCGGCGAGCACGGCACCGGGCGGCCGGGCGGCGAAGCGGCGCTGGAACGGCAGGAGGGCCGCGCGCACGGCCGGCACCGCCGCCACCTTCGAGGCGCCCTGGCCGATGGCCTCGCCCTTGAGCCGGTTGGGCTGGACGTCCTCGGCCTCGAGCTCCTCGGCCGTGCGCACCGCCGCCGCCGCATCACCGGGATCGAGATCGTGATCGAGCATGGCCTTGGCCACGGCGCGATAGAGCAGGCCGGTGTCGAGGAAGCGCAGGCCGAAATGCAGGGCGAGGCGCTTGGCGAGCGTGCTCTTGCCCGAGGCCGCCGGGCCGTCGACGGCGATGACGAGATGGGGGTTCATGCGAGGCTCTCCTTCACCTCGGTGATCTCCGCACCCAGACCGTTCATGAGCTCGGCGAAGCCCGGGAAGCTGGTCTCGATCGCCTCGGCCCCTTTCACCGTGACCGGAGCCTCGGCCCGTCCGCCGAGGACGAGGAAGCTCATGGCGATGCGGTGATCGAGCCTGGCGTCGATCAGGGCGCCGCCCCGGACGCGCGCCGCGCCGTGGACGACGAGATCGTCGCCCTCGACCTCGACGGCGACACCGCAGGCAGCGAGGCCGTCGGCCATGACCGCGAGGCGGTCGCTTTCCTTGACCCTGAGCTCCGAGAGGCCGCGCATGATCGTCGCCCCTTCCGCGAACGCGGCCGCCACCGCGAGGATCGGATACTCGTCGATCATGGTGGGCGCCCGCTCGGCCGGCACCTCGACTCCCCGGAGCGGTCCGCCCCTGACGACGAGATCGCCCACGGGCTCGCCGCCCGCTACGGCCTCGTTCTCGATCCCGATCCGCGCTCCCATCTCGACGAGCGTGGCATAGAGGCCGGTGCGCAGGGGGTTGAGGCCGACGCGCTCGAGCCGGACCTCGGAGCCGGCGGCGAGCGCTGCCGCCACGGCCGGAAAGCCGGCCGAGGACGGATCGCCCGGCACCACGAAGCTCTGCGGCCGGAGCTCGGGCTGGCCCGTGATCGTGACCCGCCGACCACCGGTCTCGGTGGGCTCGCTCACGATCGTCGCCCCCATGGCGGTCAGCATGCGCTCGCTGTGGTCGCGCGAAGGCAGCGGCTCGATCACGGTCGTCGAGCCCGGCGCGTGCAGCCCGGCGAGCAGCACGGCCGATTTCACCTGCGCCGAAGCGACCTTGCTCTCGTGGACGATCGGCAGGAGATCGGTGCGGCCGGTCACGGCCAGAGGCAGGCGGCCGCCGCTGCGCGAGACGAAGCTGGCGCCCATGCGGGCGAGCGGCTCGATCACGCGGCGCATCGGGCGCGAGCGCAAGGAAGCGTCGCCGGTCATGAAGCTCGTGAAGGCGTGGCCGGCGAGGAGCCCCATGAGCAGGCGCGCGCCGGTGCCGGCGTTACCGAGGTCGAGCACGTCCGAAGGCTCGGCGAGGCCGCCGACACCCACCCCCCAGACCCGCCAGCAGCCGGGGGCGCCGCGCTCGACCTCCACACCCATGGCGCGGAGCGCGCGAGCGGTGGCCAGCACGTCCTCGCCCTCGAGCAGGCCCTCGATCCGACTCTCGCCTACCGCCATGGCGGCCAGCATCAGCGACCGATGGGAGATGGACTTGTCGCCCGGCAACGCAACCGCGCCGGAAAGAGCGCCATGCGGCGCCGCCCGCAACAACATGCTCTAGCCCTAATGGATGCCCGGCTCGTTCGATCCTCGCCGCCGCGGGCGCGACAGCGAGCGCCGCGGTGCCACCGCGCGCGGAAATTGCTTTTGACAGGTCGGGGCGATCATGGCAATTGCCCCGCTCGCCTTGCGACCAGTCTTCCGGAGAACTCCTTTGGCCAAGCCGGAATGGGGTACCAAGCGGACGTGCCAGAGCTGTGGCGCCCGCTTCTACGACTTCGGCCGTTCCCCGATCATCTGCCCCGCCTGCGGCGCCGTGTTCGACCTCGAGGTCCTGAACCGGGCCCGCCGCACGCGCCCGGCCGTGCGCACCGCCACGGTCGCCGCCGAGGAGGAGGATACCACACCCGAGGACACCGAGCTTCTCGAGAGCGATGCCGAGCTCGAGGAGGAGGTGGAGGTCGAGGAGGACGAGGTCATCGCCGAGAGCGAGGACGAGGCCCAGGACGAGGACGAGGCCCTGATCGAGGACGCCTCGGAGCTGGGCGAGGACGAGGACATGTCGGACGTCATCGACAGCGACATCGACGAGGAGCCGCGCTGATCGTCCTTGGCGCCCGGGCAAATTTCCCCTTGCGCGGGCCGGCCTTCTTCCTTATCTAGCCGCCTGCGCACCGGTGGGGCCGTAGCTCAGTTGGGAGAGCGCCTGAATGGCATTCAGGAGGTCGTCGGTTCGACTCCGATCGGCTCCACCAAATTCCCTCGGCTAAATGGCGCACGACGATAGCCCGCCCTATATGGCGGGCTTTCGCTTTTTCGCCGTTCCTCACACGCCCGAGCTGCTCCGAGGGTGGCGGTTTGCCGCGTTTCACGCTGTCGGCTCGCCCAACCCGTCCCGTTTCGGGTAGAAGGACCGTGCAATCTCCAGACGGTCGACCGATGTGGAGCCACGACAGCGAGCAGGACGAACTCGACAGAGACGAGAGTCGTGTATCGTCGTCGGGCAGCGGCGAGGCAGCGGCTGGCGACGGTCCGTACGATCCGACGCCGATGCCGACCGCGCTGCCGCCGGCGCCTTGGGCGAGGTTCGCCCGTCTCGCTCGCCGCCTGCTGCGGGCACGTGCCGTGGCCGTCTGCCGCCCGAACGGCAGCCGCGTCGCGATCGCGGCCGCCGACGACATGCCCGCAGCCGATCCGGCGCTCGTGGACCGGCTCGTGAAGCGGGCCCTCCTCGAGCGCGGGCCGGTAGCGCTCGCCACCCTGCCGGAAGCTCCTGCCGCTCAAGCCGTCGACGGATCCGGCGGCTGTGCCTGCCTCGCCGTGCCGCTGCCGGTCGATGCCGGCGACATGCCGCTCGTTCTTTGCGCCTTCGATGACGGTGCTGCAGGCTGGTCGGAGGAAGACCTCGCCGCGGTCGCCGATCTGGCCGAGGCAGCAGCCGCCGAGACGGCGCTCCATCACGAGCGCACCGCGCGCCGACAGGCGGAGACGATGCTCGCACACGAGCAGGAGCGGGCCTCGCTCGCGCTCGCCGCCGGCAACATGGCAGTGTGGGAGACGGAGATCGGCACGGACCGTCTGATCCGGCCGGAAGCGTTCACCGAGCTCCTGCGGCTGCCGCCCGGCCGGTTCGAGGGCAGCATCCACGAGCTCATCGCCTTCGTGCTCGAAGAGGATCGACCCGCCCTGATCGAGCAGCGCGAGGCGATGCTCGCAGGAGAAATCCCCGGTATAGAGGCCGAGTTCCGGGTGCGCTGTGCCGACGGCGCGATCCGCTGGTTCCGGGTGAAGGCCCGTGTCCGCCGCGACGGGGCCGGAGCGCCGTCGTCGACCCTCGGCGTCGCCATGGACGTCACGGCGCTCAAGGAGGCCGAATCGGCGCTGCGCGCGAGCGAGGAGCGGCATCGCCTGGCGCTCGCCGCCATGCACGGTATCGTCTACGAGCACGATCTCGCCAGCGGCCGCCTGAGCCTGTCGGGAGAGATAGCGACGCTGCTCGGCCTACCGGAGGATCTGCACGAGGTCGATGCGCGCTGGTGGATGGAGCGCGTCCATCCCGACGACCGCGCCCATCTGAGCTGCACGCTGGAGGAGATGTCCGCCTCGTGCGGCAGCACGAGCTTCTCGCTCGAGTACCGCATGCGACACCAAAGCGGCCGCTGGCTTCATGTCCGTGACCGTGCCTTCGTGATGCGGGACGATGCCGGCCGCTCCGTGCGGCTCGCCGGCATCGTCTCGGACATCACCGAGTCCGTGCTGGCGCTGGAAGCGCTGCGGCAGAACGAGCAGCGTCTCCGTCTGGCCCTGGCATCGGCGCCAGTGGCGCTCTTCGAGCAGGATCGGGATCTCCGCTACCGCTGGACGCACAACCCGAACCTTCCCATGCACCCTGCGGAGATGCTCGGCCGGACGGACGCCGAACTCTTCGGTCCCGAGGTCGCCGCTCCGCTCGAGGCGTTCAAGCGCCGCGTGCTCGCGGGCAGCACCGAGACGGCCGAGGTGACGCTGGCGTTGCCCGAAGGAACGCGCATTCTCGAGCTCCACGCCGAGCCACGCCACGATACGGCCGGCAGGGTGATCGGGCTCACCGGGGCCGCGATCGACATCACCGAGCGCAAGCTGGCCGAGGAGCAGCGCGAGATCCTGCTGCGCGAGCTCAATCACCGCGTGAAGAACCTGCTGGCCGTGGTGCAGGCGATCGCGCATCAGACGGCCGCCCGCTCCGAGACGGTGCCGACGTTCCTGCAGGCTTTCAACGGACGCCTCGGGGCGCTCGCGGCAGCACAGGGCAAGCTCACGGCACATGGCTGGCGCGGGGTGGACCTGCGCGAGCTCGTGCATCAGACCCTCGAGCCCCTGGATCTCGCGGACGGACGCCGGGTGCGCACCCAGGTCGAAAGCCTGCCGGTCGCGGCACGGGCGGCGCAGAGCCTGGCCCTGGCGCTCTACGAGCTCGCGACCAACGCGAGCAAGTACGGCGCTCTCTCGGTGCCCGAGGGCGGGGTGGAGCTTACCGCGTCCGTGACCGCCACACCGGGGCAGCCTGCGCTCGAGATCCGCTGGCGCGAATGGGGCGGTCCGCCGGTCGGGCCCCCGACCCGCCAGGGCTTCGGCACGCGGCTGCTCACCCGGATGATAGCACGGCAGCATCACGGGCAGGTCCATCTGGACTGGGATCCTGCCGGGCTCGTCTGCCGGCTGGTGCTGCCGCTCGATCGGGTTCTCGACAGGAGGCAGCCCTTCCATCCGGCCGTGCGCTGAATTCTCGCGCCGCAATCGTTATAGACGGGCCACGAAGTCGCATTCTGGTATCAGAATCGGCTCGATAAAAGACCTCATCTGGTCCACCATGGCGAGAGGCAGCCGGATGGAAGGGCCGCAGGGGACACATCGTGCGACGAGCCGGGGAGTGCCGATCTTCGGATCACCCGGCCGAGCGCGATCCTCCGCCGCCTCATCCCTCGTCCCGCCGACAGGCTCGTGTGCGGAGAACTTGGATGCCCGACCCCCGTGGCAGGAACGGCTTCGACGGGTTCCTACGGTATCTCGCCGTGTTCTTCGTGTGCGTGATTCTGGGCATGGTCGCAGCCAACACGCTGTTCCCCGCCGCTTCCGCGCCCACATTCGAGACCGTTCCCTACTCGCGCCTCCATGCCGAGATCGAGAGCGAGCACGTGCTCGAGGCCACGATCGAGGGCTCCAAGGTCCGCGCCATCCTCGACAACGGTCAGCGCATCGTCGCCACGGCGCCGGACGATGCCACGCTGATCCCCCGCCTGCTCAGGATCGGCGCCGTCGTGACGGTGGCCGAGCCCGGCATCGACCTCCTGGGCATCGTGCTCACCTGGCTGCCGGCTCTGCTACTCGCCGGCGTGATGGTCTGGATCTACCAGCGCACGCACGGGGCCGTGGCGCGTCCGCAGTCCCGCCGCCCCACGATGCGTGCGACCAACGTGCGGTTCGACGACGTGGCGGGGATCGACGAGGTGAAGGCCGAGCTCAGCGAGCTCGTGGATTATCTCAAGGACCCGAGCCGCTTCGCCGCGATCGGCGCCAAGATCCCGCGAGGGGTGCTGCTCGCGGGCAGTCCCGGCGTCGGCAAGACCCTGATCGCGCGCGCCGTCGCCGGTGAGGCCGGGGTGCCGTTCTTCGCGGCCTCGGGCGCCGAGTTCGTCGAGATGTTCGTGGGCGTGGGCGCCAAGCGCGTGCGCGAGCTGTTCGCGCAGGCGAAGAAGGTGGCACCCGCCATCGTGTTCATCGACGAGATCGACGCGGTCGGCCGTCGGCGCAGCGCCTCCGGCACCGGTAGCAACGACGAGCGCGAGCAGACCTTGAACCAGATCCTGGTCGAGATGGACGGGTTCGAGGGCACCGGCGGCGTCATCGTCATCGCCGCCACCAACCGCCCGGACGTGCTCGATCCGGCGCTCCTGCGCCCCGGCCGCTTCGACCGGCGGATCGACGTGCCGCTGCCCGACCTCGCCGGCCGCTTCCGCATCCTGCAGCTCTATGCCGCCAAGGTACGCCTGTCGCGGCTGGTCGATCTCTTCATGGTGGCGCGCGCCACGCCGGGCTTCTCGGGTGCCGACCTCGCCAACGTGATGAACGAGGCGGCCCTGGCCGCGGCGCGCGCCGGCCGGGTGGCGGTGGAGCCTCATGACCTGCAGCACGCCATCGACCGCTCGATCATGGGCCTCGCCCGCCGCTCGCTCGTGATGAGCGAGGAGGAGCGCCGGCTCACCGCCTACCACGAGGCCGGGCACGCGCTCACCGCGGCGCTGCTTCCCGACAGCGATCCGATCCACAAGGCCACGATCGTGCCGCACGGCAGTGCCCTTGGCATGGTGGTGCGCCTGCCGGAGCGCGACCGGATCTCGGTCAGCCGCAGGAAGCTCGAGGCCGACCTCATCGTCGCCATGGCCGGCCGGGCGGCGGAGGAGATCGTGTTCGGCGAGGACGCCGTCACCGCCGGTGCGGCGGGCGACATCGACCAGGCGACCCGGCTCGTGCGCAAGATGATCACCGAATGGGGCATGGACGAGGAGATCGGTCTCGTGCGCGCGGTCGAGACCGACCATCGCACCGGCGAGCCGATCCCGCTCGGCGAGGAGACCCGTCGCGCCATCGATCGCCGGGTCAAGGAGAAGATCGCCCGCGCCTACGAGGAGGCCAAGGCCATGCTGCTCGCGCGCCGCGATCTCCTCGACGAGCTGAGCCAGGCGCTTCTCGAGCGCGAGACCATTCCCGGCCAGGAGATCATGGCCATGGTCCACGCGCCCAGAGCGACATCGATCGCGGCCTGAGCGGGGTGCCGTCCGCGCTCAGTCGAGGACGGTCTCGATCTCCTGCACGCTCGGCAGCACATGATCGGCGAGATCGGCGACGCGGTGCAAGGGTGTGGCACCGGTGCGGACGGCGATGGCGCGAGCACAGCCGGCACGCCTCGCCATCAGGAGATCGGCCGGGGTGTCGCCGACGACGATCACCTCGGCGGGCTCGAGCCCGCAGGCGGCGCAGAAGGCCAGCACCATGCCGGGGCCGGGCTTCTCGCCGTGGCCGGCATCGGCCCCCACGACGAAGTCGAGCCGGTCCGCGATTCCGAGCCGGGTCAGGGTGGCGTACGCCACCGCGGTGTCGTCCATGGTCGCCATGCCGAGCACGAGGCCGCGGCCGCGCAGCCGGGCGAACAGGCTGGGGAGGTCGCCCACCGGCCGCGGCGGGTAGCGCTCGAGATCGGAGAAATGCCGCTGCACGATCTCGTGCACGTCGAGCCCGTGGGCCACCTCCGGTGTCGCCGCCCAGTGCGCGGCGATGGCGTCGTTCGTGGCCCACAGGAGCGGGCTGTCCTCGGCGAACGTGTCGGACGGCACGTCGTAGCCCAAACGGGCCAGCAGGCGATGCTCGAGCGCCGTGCCGCCGCCGAGGTGCCTGGCGAGCTCGGCGGCCACCCCACGATAGGCCGGGACCCAGGTGGCGCGGAAATCGATCAGCGTGCCGTCCTTGTCGAACAGCACGCCGCGCGGGCGGGGAGCGATTCTATCGGAAGAGGTGGACAACCGCTCACTTCCTTGTCATCGCGGCCGTGAGCCGCTTCGGTTGCAGGCGGCGGGACGGTGTGGTCGTTAGAGGTGGCCGCCGCCGTTCGAGAAACGCCCGGAAATGCTTCGGACACAAGGGGAGAAGATGCGCATGCGACGTGGATGGCTCGGGTTTGCCGCGCTGGGACTCCTGACCCTCGGCATCGGCGGGGCGGTCGCCGCCGAGAAGGAGGGCGTCTACAAGGAGCGCGAGACCCTGATGAAGGGCTTCGGCAAGCAGATGACCATCGTCAAGGGTGTCGTCGCCGAGAACAAGGGCACGCTCACCGACGCCGAGGCCGCGGCCAAGGAGATCGCGGCCAGGGCCGACCACATCCCGTCCGTGTTCCCGCAAGGCACCAATCAGGGGGAAAGCGAGGCGCTGCCGGTCATCTGGCAGCAGTGGGACGAGTTCGAGGCCAAGGCCAGGAACATGCAGAGCCTCGCGGCCAAGCTCGCGAGCGCCGCGGGCTCGGGCGACAAGCAGGCCACCCTCGCCGCCTTCGGCGAGCTCGGCAAGAACGGCTGCGGCGGCTGCCACGAGACCTTCCGCAAGAAGAAGTCGTCGTAAGGTACCATGCAGCGGATCGTCGCCGGCGTCCTCGCCGTGGCTCTCCCGGTGCTGGCGGGTGCGTCTGCCGCCAGCGCCGCCGATCCGGACCTCGTCAAAAAGGGCGAGCTGTTCTTCCACATCGGCGGCTGCACCGACTGCCATACCAGGAAGGACGGCCCGCTCCTCGCCGGCGGCGATCCGATCAACACCCCGTTCGGCACGTTCTATCCGCCCAACATCACGCCCGATCCCGAGACCGGGATCGGCGGCTGGAGCGAGGCCGACTTCATCCGCGCCATGCACGAGGGCGTCTCGCCCGAGGGCGAGCCCTACTACCCCGCCTTCCCCTACACCTCCTACACCAAGGTGAGCGAGGAGGACCTGAAGGCGCTCAAGGCCTATCTCGACACGATCCCGCCGGTGAAGCAGGCGAGCCGGCCGCACGAGCTGTCGTTTCCCTACAACCAGCGCTGGGCCATGCGGTTCTGGCAGTGGGCGTTCTTCGCGCCCGGCCGCTTCGAGCCCGATCCTGCCCGCGACGCTGCCTGGAACCGTGGCGCCTATCTCGTGCAGGGCTTCGGCCACTGCGGCGAGTGCCACACGCCGCGCAACGCCCTGGGTGTGCCCGAGGCGGATCGCGCCTTCACCGGTGCGCAGCTCGGCAAGGAGAAGGTGCCCAACATCACGGGCGATCCCGCGGTGGGCCTGGGCAAGTGGAGCGAGGACGACATCGTGACGCTGCTCAAGCTCGGGATGACCCCAGACGGCGATTTCGTGGGCTCCGACATGGCGAAGGTGGTCAAGAACAACACGAGCCCGCTGCCGGACGAGGATCTGCGGGCGATCGCCACCTACCTGAAGAGCCTGCCTCCGGCGCGCTGAGGAGCGACCGCGCGCTCGCTTGACGACGGACCCGGTTTGCGGGTTTCTCCCCGGCGATCCTCGCCCAGCGGCGGGAGCGGAGAGCCCATGATCGACCTGCGCAGCGACACCCTGACCCGCCCCACGCCGGCGATGCGCGCCGCCATCGCCGCGGCCGAGGTCGGCGACGACGTCTACGGCGAGGATCCGACCGTGGCGGCGCTCGAGCGGCGCACCGCGGAGCTCCTCGGCAAGGAAGCGGCCCTCTTCGTTCCTTCCGGCACCATGGCGAACCAGGTGGCGCTGCGCTGCCACACCGAACCCGGCGACGAGATTCTGGCCGAGGCGGCGGCGCACATCGTCCACGTCGAGCGCGGGGCGCCGGCGGCGCTCTCCGGCCTCACCATCCGCACGATCCCGAGCGCCGCGGGCGTGTTCGACGCCGACGATCTGCGCCCTTTCGTCCGCGTGCCGAGCCGCTACATGCCGGCCGGCATCTTCCCGCCGACGAAGCTCGTCTGCCTCGAGAACACGCACAATTTCGGCGGCGGCACGGTCTGGTCGGTCGAGACGATGGCGGCCGTGGCAAGGCTCGCCCACGAGCACGGGATCAAGGTCCACCTCGACGGGGCGCGGCTCTGGAACGCCGCGGTCGCGAGCGGGCGGCGCGAGGCGGAATTCGCGGCGCACGCCGACAGTGTCAGCGTCTGTTTCTCCAAGGGCCTCGGCGCGCCGGTGGGCTCGGCGCTCGCGGGCAGTGCCGTCTTCATCGAGCGCGCACGACGCTTTCGCGGCATGTTCGGCGGCGGAATGCGCCAGGCCGGCATCCTCGCGGCGGCAGCGCTCCATGCGCTCGACCACCATCGCGACCGGCTCGCGGTCGACCATGCCCGCGCCCGGGCCTTCGCGGCAGGGCTCGCGGCGCTCTCCGGGATCGGGATCGATCCCGGCACGGTGCAGACCAACATCGTGATCTTCCGCGTCACGGCGATGCCGGCCGCCGCTTTCGTCGAGCGCTGCTGGAAGCAGGGCCTGCGCATGCTCCCGGCCGGCGCCGACAAGGTCCGCGCGGTGTTCCATCTCGACCTGCCCGAGAACGCGGTCGAGGAAGCGCTCCGCATCGCAGCGGCCGCGCTCGCCGCTCCCTGAAGGAGGCCCCTCGCATGTTCCGGCGCCGAAGCCGGGCGGCTTCCGCCCGTACGATCCTGCTCGCGGCCGCGCTGCTCGCCCCCTGGACACCTGCGCTCGCCGCCGAGGGCTTCCTCTGCCGCGGCGACGACCCGGCATGGGAGATCAGCGGCAGCGGCGGCAGCGCGGTCCTCGCGCTCGATCACGGCAAGGGCCGGAGCCTCACCGGGACCGCCACCAGCCTCACGGCCGAGGGTGTGGTGGTCTGGCGCGGCCGGGCGAGCGACGAGCCGGGCGACCTCGTCGCCACGATCATCAAGGGTGCGTGCATCGACGACAAGGACGGCCGCACCGGCTCGCACGCCGCGATCGTCTCCCTGCCCGGACCCAGGGTGCTGGTCGGCTGCTGCAGCATCGGCACACGCACTGCCGAAGCCGCGAGGCCTTCCGCCGATGCCGCGGGCACCGCGGCCGATGCCGCCGATCTCGCTGCCGGCACCAGGGCGCGGGTACGCGGCGCTGCGGGCGAGCGCATCAACGTCCGTAAGGAGCCCGGTGCCAAGGACAGCAAGGTGGCGGCGAGGCTTCCCGGCGGCGCCGAGGCGACCGTCGCCGAAGCGCGCCGGGTGGACGGGCAGGTCTGGTACCGGATCACGGCGGATGGTCTCGACGGACCGGGCTGGATCAGGGGCGATCTCCTCGTGGCGGCAGAAGATACCGTCGCTGCGCCGGCTCCGGCATCCGCGGGAAAGGCGTCCTCGGCGGACGAGGCACTCGAGGACTGGTCGCGCCGTGCCGTCGAGCTGATGCCGGCGATCCGCGCCTGCTTCGACGCCACGCCGACCAAGCCCGTCTCCATCACCAAGGCCTGGCCCATGAACCACGGCATGGCGGGCGTGCGGCTCGCGAACGGGCGCGGGCAGCGGCTCGAGTGCATCGCACCCGTAGCGGGCGGGAAGCCCGCCAGCTATCGGACGCTCGCGAAGGACGCGCGCCCGCTGCCGGGCGAGGGCCAGCCCGTGCTGGCACTGGGCATGCAGCCGCGGCCCACCGGCAAGTGCCGGCGCGAGGAGCCCCTGACCCTGCCCGGCGAGAGCCGGCCGATCGGCACCCTCTCCTATCGCGCCTGCTGAGCGCCGGGCAGGCAGCCGCCGCAGCGGGCTTGCTGCCGCCCGCCCGGTCGTGCATCGATGGCCCTGCGGGAGGGAGGCGTCCCGAGGAGAAGGAGGCAGCAGATGGTCGGGCGTGCGCTCGTGTGCATGGCAGCCGTGGCCTTGGGGCTCACGGCAGCGGGGGTGGCGAAGGCCGCCGACAAGCCCGCGACCCCGGTCGCGATCGGGCTCTCGGGCTGGACCGGCTTCGCGCCGCTGACGCTGGCGAAGGAGGCCGGGATCTTCCAGAAGCACGGCCTGGATGTGACGCTCAAGAAGATTCCGCAGAAGGACCGCCACCTCGCCATCGCGTCCGGGGACGTCCAGTGCGCCGCTACCACGGTCGAGACCTGGATCGTGTGGAACGCCAACGGTGTCGCGACGAAGCAGATCTTCCAGCTCGACAAGTCCTATGGCGCGGACGGGATGGTCGTGCGCAACGACATCGCTTCCATCAAAGACCTCAAGGGGAAAACGGTGGCGGCCTCCGCACCGGGGACGGCACCCTATTTCACGCTCGCCTGGTTCCTCAAGAAGAACGGGCTCTCGGTGAAGGACGTGAAGGTCGTGAACCTCGAGCCCGCGGCGGCGGCGCAGGCCTTCATCGCCGGCCAGAACGACGCCGCCATGACCTACGAGCCCTATCTCTCGGCGGTGCGCGCCAAGCCCGAGGCCGGCAAGATCATCGCCACCACGCTCGACTACCCGATGATCATGGACACGTTCGGCTGCACGCCCAAGTTCCTGGACGAGCATCCCGAGGCGGCGAAGGCTCTGGCCGATTCCTACTTCGAGGCGCTCGATCTGATCGGAGAGGACAAGGAGAAAGCCTACAAGATCATGGGGGCCGACGTGAAGCAGACCGCCGAGGAGTTCGGGGAATCGGCGAAGTACCTGCGCTGGCAGGACCGCGAGGCGAACCGCAGGTTCTTCGCCGGCGAGATCCAGAGCTTCAGCGAGGAGGCGGCCGAGCTCCTCCTGGAGCTCGGCATCATCCGCCGAGTGCCCGACACCGCCTCGATCATCGACACCCGCTTCATCGAGTGAGGCGGGCGGCCTCAGAAGGCCGGGACCACCGCCCCCTCGAAGGTGTCCTCGATGAACCGGCGCACCTTGTCGTTCTGGTAGGACTCGATCAGCGTCTTGACCCAGGGCTTGTTCTCGTCGCCGCGACGCACGACGATGAGGTTGGCGTAGGGGCTCTCGGGCGATTCGATCGCGATCGCGTCCTTCAAGGGGTTGAGCCCGGCCTCGAGCGCGTAGTTCGTGTTGATCGCCGCGGCGTCCACATCCTGGAGCGCTCGCGGGAGCTGGGCCGCGTCGATCTCGACGAAGGCGAGCTTCTTCGGATTCTCGGTGATGTCGAGGATGCCCGGCGTGAGGCCACGCGAGGGATCGACTTTGACGACCCCCTTCTGCTGCAGCAGCAGCAGCGCCCGGCCACCGTTCGAGGGATCGTTCGGGATCGCCACCTGGGCGCCAGCCGGCAGATCCTCGAGATTTCTGTACTTCCTGGAATAGACCCCCATGGGCTCGATGAAGTTCTTCGCGACCGCGACGAGGTCGTAGCCGCGATCCTGGATCTGCTGGTCGAGATAGGGCTCGTGCTGGAACGAGTTGGCGTCGAGGTCGCCCGAGGCCAGGGCCTGGTTGGGCAGGATGTAGTCCGAGAAGGTGATGATCTCGAGGTCGAGCCCCTTCTCCTTGGCGATGTCGCGCACGACCTCCATCACCTGCTCGTGGGTCCCGGCGGAAACGCCGATCTTGACCGTCTGCGCCGCGAAGGCGGGCACGGCCAGAAGAGCCGCCATCAGGGCGGCACTGACAAGACGCAGCATGTTCAGTTCCTCGATGTCGATGGGAAAGAACGATCAGCGAGCGCGGCGGTTCACGCGCCGTGCGAGATGGTCGCCTGCGGCTTGGACGAGCTGGACCATGACGACCAGCAGCACGACCACGGCCAGCATCACCTCGGGGCGGAAACGCTGGTAGCCGTAGCGGATGCCGAGATCGCCGAGCCCCCCGCCGCCCACGGCTCCCACCATGGCGGAGTAGCCGATCAGCGTGACGATGGTCAGCGTGAGCCCGTGGATCAGGCCCGGCAGCGCTTCGGGCAGGAGCACCTTCGTCACCACCTGCCAGGGCCGCGCCCCCATGGCGCGCGCGGCCTCGATCAGCCCCGGATCGACCTCGCGCACGGCCCCTTCGACCACGCGGGCGATGAACGGCACGATGCCGAGCGTCAGGGGGACGATGGCGGCCGTGGTGCCGATGGTGGTGCCGACCAGAAGCCGCGTGAACGGGATGATCGCGACCACGAGGATGATGAACGGCAGCGAGCGGCCGATATTGACGATCGCCCCGGCGATGCGCTGGAAGGCCGGGCTCTCCAGCATCTCGCCGCGGCCGGTCGTGGCGAGGAGCACGCCGAGCGGCAGCCCCATGATCGTGCCGAGCACCACCGCCACCGCGACCATGTAGAGCGTCTCGAGCGTGGCGGCCGCGAGCAGGCTAGTGAGCTGGGACCACATGACCCTTCACCTCCACGCCGAGGCCCAGGGAGCGGAGCCGCGCCACGACGCGATCCCTGACCTCGGGTCCGCCCGCGACCTCGACGACCATGACACCCACCGGGCGCTCGCGGACGTGCTCCACACGGGCGAAGACGATGTTGAGATCCGTCCCCGCCTCCCGCGCGATCCGTGCGATCACGGGCTCGTTGGCGGCGGGCCCGCGGAAGGTGACGCGCAAAAGCGCATCCGCACCTTCGGCCGCAGGTCCCTCCACGAGCCGCAAGGTGAGATCGGTCGGCAGCTCCAGCCCGAGCTCGGCCTCGACGAAACTCCGTGTGACGGGATGGCGGGGGGTCGTGAACAGCTCGGCCACGTCGCCCTGCTCGACGATCCGCCCGGCCTCGATGACGGCAACGCGATCGCAGAGTGCTCTGATCACCGCCATCTCGTGGGTGATCAGCACCATCGTGAGGCCGAGGCGGCGGTTGATGTCGGCGAGCAGGGCCAGGATCTGCCGCGTGGTCTCGGGGTCCAAGGCACTCGTCACCTCGTCGAGCAGCAGCACGCGCGGCCGGCTCGCGAGCCCACGCGCGATGCCGACCCGCTGCTTCTGGCCGCCCGAGAGTGTCGCGGGATAGGCGTCCCGCTTGTCGGCGAGGCCCACGAGCTCGAGGAGCGGCATGACCTCGGCCAGGATCTCCTGCCGGCGCCTGCCCTGCAGCTCGAGCGGCAGGGCCACGTTACCCAGCACGGTGCGCGACGACAGGAGGTTGAAGTGCTGGAACACCATGCCGATCGAGCGCCGCGCGGTCTCGAGGCCGCGCGGATCGAGGGCCGTGAGATCCACCCCCTCGACGACGACGCGCCCCCTGGTCGGGCGTTCGAGCAGGTTGATGGTGCGGAGCAGGGTGCTCTTGCCGGCACCGCTGCGACCGATGATGCCGAAGATCTCCCCCTGCGCGATCTCGAGGTCGATGCCGGCGAGGACACGCAGGGTCTCGCCCGGCCTCTTGCCGGAGAAGGTCTTCTCGATGCCGGAAAGCTGGATCATGGATGCCCGAAAACGACGACACCGCCGCAGCTTCAGCCGGGCGGTGCGGAGGCACCCCTCGCTTTAGCCGCATTTCTAAGGCGCCCGCAATCTAAGGATCAAATCGGCGCCGCCCGGAGGCGCGCCTTAAGTAGGTCCCTCGCCGGCCGGCACCACACACGTTCCTGCAAGGCCGCCATGCACGGGAACCGACCGGCCGCGACGCTGGCGGTTCCCTGGCCGATGGTGCGATAAGACGCCCATGCCGCGCAGCCCGCTGAAGCCCCTGGAGCCCGTCCCGCCCGCGATCCGCGTGGCGCTGGGCACGGCGTTCTTCGTCCTGTTCGTGCTCGCCTGGTGGGCCGCCACCGCGCTGGGCCTCGTCTCGCCGACCTTCCTCGCGAGCCCGTGGCAGATGGCGCACGAGGGCTGGCTGCTCCTCATCGAGTTCGGCTTTCTGTGGGACATCGGGATCACGGTCTGGCGCGTCGTCGGCGGCTTCGTGCTGGCGGCCCTCGTCGCCGTGCCGCTCGGCATCGCCATGGGCGCCTACAAGGCCATCGAGGCCTTCTTCGAGCCCGCGGTCTCGTTCGCGCGCTATCTCCCCGCCTCGGCTTTCATCCCGCTCCTGATCCTCTGGGCCGGAATCGGCGAGACCCAGAAGCTCCTCGTGATCTTCATCGGTTCGGTGTTCCAGATCATTCTCATGGTGGCGGTGACGGTCGGCAACACGCGACGCGATCTCGTCGAGGCCGCCTACACGCTGGGTGTCACCGACCGCAGCCTGGTCCGCCGCGTGCTGCTGCCGGCGAGTGCCCCGGAGATCGCCGAGATCCTGCGCCTCGTCCTGGGCTGGGCCTGGACCTACGTCATCGTCGCCGAGCTGATCGGCTCCTCCTCGGGCATCGGCTACATGATCACGAACAGCCAGGCTCTCCTCAACACCGGCCAGATCATCTTCGGCATCATCGTCATCGGCTGCATCGGCCTCGTCTCGGACTTCCTGTTCAAGGCCCTGAACCGGGCGCTGTTCCCCTGGAGCCGGCTGTGACGGACCGGCTGGTCGTGGAAGGCGTGTCGCGTACCTTCGCGCCCTTGCGCGGCGGAGCACCCGTGCAGGCACTGGAGCCCGTCGATCTCGGGGTGGCCGACAACGACTTCATCACCATCCTGGGGCCATCGGGCTGCGGGAAGTCGACGCTGCTTCGGATCGTGGCCGGGCTCGACCGGCCGACAACCGGCCGTGTGCTCCTCGACGGGCACGAGATCCGGGGCCCGGGCCGCGACCGGGGCATGGTGTTCCAGAGCTACACGCTTTTCCCCTGGCTCACCGTCGCCGAGAACATCGCCTTCGGCCCGCGCGAACGCGGCGTGCCCAGGCCCGAGCGGGAGCGGATCACCGAGCTCTATCTCCGCCGCGTGGGCCTCGAGGCCTTCCGGAACCACTACCCGAAGCAGCTCTCGGGCGGGATGCAGCAGCGGACGGCGCTGGCGCGGGCGCTGGCCAACGATCCCGCGATCCTGCTGCTCGACGAGCCGTTCGGGGCGCTCGACAACCAGACCCGTGCCCTCATGCAGGAGCTGCTGCTCGGCATCTGGGAGCAGGACCGGAAGACCGTCCTGTTCGTCACCCACGACATCGAGGAGGCGATCTTCATGGCGAACCGGGTGGTCGTGTTCACCGCCCGACCCGGCCGGATCAAGGCGGAGGTGCCGATTCCGCTGCCGCATCCGAGAAACTACCGGATGAAGACCTCGCCCGAGTTCCAGGAGCTCAAGGCCCGGCTCACCGAGGAGATCCGGGTCGAAGCGCTCCGGGCGGCGGGGATGGATGCGGCTTGACGCGGCCCCGCGCTTGCCGCGATCTGCGGGCAGCCGCGAAACGGGAATCTTCTGTCGCCATGCGCAAGACCACGGGCCTTCTGGCCTCTCTCGCCTGTCTCGCTGCCCTCACGGGCTGCACGGGTGCCAGGATCGTTTCGGCCGAAGGCCCGCGCGTGACCTATAGCTGGGACGCACGCCAGACGAAGCTGGCGCGGGTCTTCGATCAGGCCACCTTCTACTGCAACCAGTGGCAGGCACCGCCCCAGCTCTTCGGCGATCACGTCGAGGGCACGCGGCACACCACCACCTTCCTCTGCCGCGAGCGGTCGACACTGCCGTGGAACCGGCTGTTCTGACGGAGACCGCACCATGCCGACTCCTTCCGACCCGATCCGTCTTCCGGCCCGCACGGTCGTCCGGCTGCTCGAGCGGGGCGAGATCTCGCCGCTCGAGCTGATCGATGCCGCTCTTGCGCGCATCGCGGCGGTCGATCCTCTGGTCAACGCCGTGCCGACGCTCTGCCCCGAGCGCGCCCGCGCCCATGCGCTGCGGCTCATGGAGGAGGGCGAGCCCGAGGACCGTCGTGGCCGGCTCGCCGGCCTGCCGGTGCTGATCAAGGACATGGTCGAGGTCGCGGGCGTGCGCACGACGTTCGGCTCGCCGATCTTCGAGGACCACGTGCCCGAGCGGTCGGCCTACGAGGTCGAGCGGATCGAGGCCAGGGGCGGCATCGTGCTCGGCAAAACCAACACGCCCGAGTTCGCCGCCGGGGCCAATACCTTCAACGAGGTGTTCGGCGTCACGCGCAACCCGTGGAATCGAGCGCTCACCTGCGGCGGCTCGTCGGGCGGCTCGGCGGTGGCGCTCGCGACCGGCATGGCGTGGCTCGCCGACGGCTCCGACCTCGGCGGCAGCTTGCGCACGCCGGCATCGTTCTGCGGGGTCGTGGGCCTGCGGCCCTCGCCCGGCCGGGTGCCGAGCGGGCCGGCGGCGCTGCCGTTCGACACGCTCTCCGTCGAGGGCCCGATGGCGCGCGACGTGCGCGATCTGGCGCTGTTCCTGGACACGATGGCAGGGTTCGATCCGCGCGATCCCTTGAGCTTCGCAGCACCGGTCACGTCCTTCGCGGAAGCCGTCGAGCGCCCGGTGGCTCTCCGGCGGGTGGCGTTCAGCCCCGATCTCGGCGGCATCACGCCGGTGGATGCGGAGGTGGCCGCGATCTGCCGCAGCGCCGCCCGGCGCTTCGGCGAGCTCGGGGCCGAGGTCGTGGACGGCTCGCCCGATCTCAAGCGCGCTACCGAGGTGTTCACGACCCTTCGCGCCGCTCGGTTCGCGGCCACGAAGGCGCCGCTGCTCGAGCGGCACCGCGATCTCCTCAAGCCCGAGGTGATCTGGAACATCGAGCACGGGCTGCAGCTCGACGCCGCCGCGATCGGCCGGGCCGAGCGCGAGCGCGGCGAGCTGCAGCGGAGCACGGCCCGGTTCTTCGAGGACCACGACCTCCTGCTCTGCCCGGCCGCGATCGTGCCGCCCTTCGCCTGCGAGACCCGCTATCTCGAGGAGCTGAACGGCCATCGTTTCCCGAGCTATGTCGACTGGATCGCGATCACCTACGCCATCACGCTCACCGGCTGCCCGGCGCTTTCGCTGCCCTGCGGCTTCACCGGAAGCGGGCTGCCGGTGGGGCTGCAGATCGTGGGCCCGCCGCGCGGCGAGGCGAAGCTGCTCGCTGCCGCGGCGATGCTGGAAGACCTTTTGGGCGTGAGCCCGAAGACGCCGATCGACCCGCACAGCTGAGCGATTCGGGGCGGGCCGGCGGCCGGCTCAGCCCGACGCTGCCGATCCTGCCTCGCCGCTCGCGGCCAGCGCCGTGCGCAAGGCGGCCGCCGCCTCCTGGATCGCCGCACGATGGGGAGCGGCGATCTCCTGGGCGGAGAGGACCCGGCCGAGCTCGGTCAGGATGTCGGCGAGAAGATACCAGTGCAGGTGCAGCTCGACGATGCGCTTCTCCTCGCCGGTCCGCACCAGGCGCAGCATCGCCCCTTCCGCGTCGGTCCTGACCTCGAACGCCGAAGCGCGGCCGAACGAGCCCATATAGGCCTTGTCGGGAAAGTCGAGCGCCACCTCGGCACGGTCGGTGATCGGCTTCAGGGTCATGGCCGCCTCCTCTCCTCGCATCCCGCCCGGTCTTGCCATCCCGAGGCGTGCATCTCAACTTCCGCCGAGGGACGACCGGCAGCACTCCTGGTCGCGAACGTCGCGGTCCGTGTCGCGGCTGCGCAAGCTGCGGCGACACGCGATCCTTAGGAGAGTCTGGCCGACCTTTGGGCCTTTCAAGTTAGGGGTGGCCGATGAGCGAGAACGGTGGCGAGCTCGATCTGCGCTCGCTCGACGACGACGAGCTGGTAAAGCAAATTCAGGACGACCTCTACGACGGCCTCAAGGAGGAGGTCGAGGAGGGCACGCGGATCCTGCTCGAGCGCGGCTGGCCGCCCTACAAGGTGCTGACCGAGGCGCTGGTCGGTGGCATGACCATCGTGGGCGTCGATTTCCGCGACGGCATCCTGTTCGTGCCCGAGGTGCTCCTCGCCGCCAACGCCATGAAGGGCGGCATGGCGATCCTGCGCCCGCTCCTCGCCGAGACCGGGGCGCCTCCGGTCGGCAAGATGGTGATCGGCACCGTCAAGGGCGACATCCACGACATCGGCAAGAACCTGGTCGGAATGATGATGGAGGGCGCCGGGTTCGAGGTGGTCGATCTCGGCATCAACTGCGACGTCGACAAGTATCTGAAGGCGCTGGAGGAGCACAAACCCGACATCCTCGGCATGTCGGCGCTGCTCACCACGACCATGCCCTACATGAAGGTCGTGATCGACACGATGAAGGAGAAGGGCATTCGCGACGACTACATCGTGCTGGTCGGCGGCGCACCCTTGAACGAAGCCTTCGCCGAGGCGGTGGGCGCGGACGCCTACTGCCGCGATGCGGCGGTCGCGGTCGAGACGGCCAAGGAGTTCGTCGCCCGCCGGCACAACATGCGCGGCGCCGCGGTGACCATCTGATGCCGATGGCCTCCGCCTCGTCGCCGGCCGGATCTCCTCCAGGGCGCACGCTGCTGATCGCCTGCGGCGCCTTGGCGCGCGAGACCCTGGCGGCGATCGAGGCGAGCGGGCTTCAGGACCGGATCCGGATCACCTGCGTCTCGGCGCTCCTGCACAACCGGCCACAGCACATCCCCGAGGCCGTACGCGCCAAGATCCGCGAGCATCGCGACGACTTCGAGCGCATCTTCGTCCTCTACGGCGACTGCGGCACGGGCGGCGAGCTCGACCGGGTGCTGGCCGAGGAGGGAGTGGAGCGGATCGAAGGGCCGCACTGCTACGCCTTCTATGCCGGGCAGGATGTGTTCGACGCGCTCTCGGATGCCGAGCCCGGCACGTTCTACCTCACCGACTTCCTGGTCCGGCAGTTCGACACGCTGGTGATCGAAGGCCTCGGCCTCGACCGCCATCCCGAGCTCCTGCCGCTCTATTTCGGCAACTACAAGCGCCTGGTCTATCTGGCGCAGACCGAGGATCCCGAGCTGCGGGCGGCGGCCGAGGCCGCGGCCGAGCGTTTGGGTCTCGCTTACGAATATCGCTTCACGGGGCTTTCCGGCCTTGCCGCCTTCGTGCGGTCGGCCGGCTGAGGACGGCGCCTGCCATGGCTGAGAAGGTGATCGTTTACTGGCGGGACATTCCCGCGCAGGTGATCGTCAAGGCGGGCCGCAAGGCCGCCAAGCGCCAGCTCTCCGAGCGTTTCGAGCAGGCGATCGACCGGGCGGCGATGCGCGCCAGGCTCACCGGCACCGACGCCTATCTCGAGCAGTGGCGCCGCTCGGAGCCCGCCCCTTGCAGCGACGATCTCGAGGCCGAAGCCGCCGCTGCGGCCGAAGCGCTCGAGGCCGAATACACGCAAGAACGCTTGCGCGAGCTCGTCGCCAACGGCGGCAACGCTCGAACCTGAGCCGGATCGGAGCTTCCCGCCATGTATGCCGTCCGCCTCTGGTCGGTGCGCCATGCCCGTTTCTGGGAGTGGTTCTACCAGCATTTCGAGTGGGCCTACGTCGCCGCCGGCCCCATTTTACGCAAAATCGGCTACGACCGGCTGGAGAAGCCGGTCGCCGTGGTCGAGCGCAACGTCAAGGGCTTCCTGTTCGACTGCCAGATGTGCGGCCAGTGCATCCTGAGCTCGACCGGCATGTCGTGCCCGATGAACTGCCCGAAGCAGATGCGCAACGGCCCCTGCGGCGGAGTCCGCCCCAACGGCCACTGCGAGGTCAAGCCCGAGATGCGCTGTGTCTGGGTGCAGGCCTGGGAGGGCTCGCGCCGCATGGAAGGGGGCGACCGGATCACGGTGCTCCAGCCGCCGGTGGACAACCGCAAGCGCGGTAGCTCGGCCTGGCTCAGGATCGTGCGCGAGCACGAGAAGACCGGCGAGGCCGCATGATCGCTCAAGACGACCGCCGCCTCGTCGATCCCGGCGACCCGTTGCCGCCGCTCCCGGGCCATTCCTCGCGCGGCCGGCTCGAGCGCGTGCTGCGCGCCGGCCGCTTCGCCGTCACCTCCGAGCTCAACCCGCCCGATTCGGCCGACCCGCGCGACGTCTTCGATCGGGCCGTCGTGCTCTCCGAGGTCTGCGACGCGATCAACGCCGTCGATGCGTCCGGCGCCCACGTCCACATGTCGAGCGTCGGCATCTGCGCGCTGCTCACGCGCGCCGGCTACGCGCCCGTGATGCAGATCGCCTGTCGCGACAAGAACCGGATCGCGATCCAGGGCGATGTCCTGGGTGCGGCGGCCATGGGGGTACAGAACATCCTCTGCCTCACCGGCGACGGGGTGCAGTGCGGCGACCAGCCCGAGGCGAAGCCGGTCTTCGACCTCGACAGCATCTCGCTCCTGAAGACGATCCGCACCATGCGCGACGAGGGCAGGTTCCTCTCGGGAAGAAAGCTGACCTCGCCGCCGCAGGTGTTCCTGGGTGCCGCCGTCAACCCGTTTGCACCACCCTACGACTACCGGCCGATCCACTTCGCGAAGAAGGTCGCGGCGGGCGCCCAGTTCGTCCAGACCCAGTACTGCTACGACGTGCCGCTTCTCGAGCGGTTCATGGCGCGCGTGCGCGATATGGGCCTGCACGAGAAGTGCTTCATTCTCGTGGGCGTGGGCCCGCTCGCCTCCGCCAAGACCGCGCGCTGGATGCGCTCCGCCGTGCCCGGGGTCCACATCCCGGACGAGGTGATCGAGCGGATCGAGAAGGCAGGCGCTCCCAAGGACCAGAAGGCCGAGGGCAAGCGCCTGTGCATCGAGCTGATCCAGCGGGTGCGGGAGATCAAGGGCGTGCACGGCGTGCACGTCATGGCCTACCGCCAGGAGGAGTACGTCTCCGAGATCATCAAGGCCTCGGGGGTGTTGGAAGGACGGAGCGGGCGCGTGCGCGCGCGACTGCATGAAGGGAGTGCTGCGACGTGACCGAGACCGTGGTGAGCTCGGCGACGAAGACGGTCGTCATCGGCTTCGAGAGGCCATTCTGCATCATCGGCGAGCGGATCAACCCGACGGGCAGGAAGAAGCTCGCGGCCGAAATGGCGGCCGGCGACTTCTCGACGGTCGAGAAGGATACGATCGCCCAGGTCGAGGCCGGGGCGCACATGCTGGACGTCAACGCCGGCATCCCCTTGGCCGACGAGCCCGCGATCCTGGCGAAGACCATCCAGCTCGTTCAGTCCCTGACCGACGTTCCGCTCTCGATCGACAGCTCGATCGTGGCGGCGCTCGAGGCCGGCCTTGCCGTCTACAAGGGCCGTCCGCTCGTGAACTCGGTGACGGGCGAGGAGGAGCGGCTCGAGTCCGTGCTGCCGCTCATCAAGAAGTACGACTGTGCCGTGGTCGCGATCTCGAACGACGAGACCGGGATCTCGGAAGACCCGGACGTGCGCTTCGAGGTGGCGAAGAAGATCGTCCACCGCGCCCAGGATCACGGCATCAAGCCCTGCGACATCGTGGTCGATCCGCTCGTCATGCCGATCGGTGCGCTCGGCAACGCCGGCACGGCCGCCTTCCGGCTGATCCGGCGCCTGCGCGAGGAGCTCAAGGTCAACACGACCTGCGGCGCCTCCAACGTCAGCTTCGGCCTGCCAAACCGGCACGGGCTCAACGCCGCCTTCCTCTCCATGGCCTGCCTCGCCGGCATGACCTCGGCGATCATGAACCCCCTGCATCTCGAGGAGATGCAGGCGGTCATGGGGGCCGACGTGATGCTGGGCAAGGACGAGCACTGCCGCCGCTGGCTCACCCGCTTCCGCGAGCCGGCCCCCGAGGGCTCGGCCGCGGCGGCCGCTGCCGGTGCGCGCGCCGAGCGGGGCGAGCGGCGGCGTCGGCGCGAGGCCACCGCCTGATGCAGGATGCCCTCGTCGTCTTCACCCCTTCCGGCAAGCGTGGCCGGTTCCCGCTCGGCACGCCCTTGCTCCAGGCTGCCCGGCAGCTCGGCGTCGACATCGACAGCGTGTGCGGCGGGCGGGCGATCTGCGGCCGCTGCCAGGTGACGATCGGTGAGGGCAGCTTCGCGAAGCACGGCATCACCAGCACGGCCGCGCACGTCAGCGCATTCTCGGCCACCGAGGAGCGCTATCGCGGCAAGAAGGGGCTGGCGTCCGGCCGGCGCCTCTCCTGCCAGGCGACGGTGCAGGGCGACGTCGTCGTCGACGTGCCGCCCGAGAGCCAGGTCCACCGGCAGGTCGTCAGGAAGCGCGCCGAGGTGCGGGCGATCGAGCTCGATACCCTCACCCGCCTGCATTACATCGAGGTCGAGGAGCCGGACATGCACCGGCAGCGCGGCGACTTCGAGCGGGTGCAGGAGGCGCTCGAGCGCCAGTGGGGGCTGAAGGGGCTCACGATCGATCTCGAGCCCCTGCAGATGCTGCAGAAGCATCTGCGAGCGGGCGGCTGGCGGCTCACGGTCGCCGTCCACAAGGAGAGCCGCATCGTCGCGACCTGGCCCGGCTTCCACGACCGGCTCTACGGCATCGCCATCGACATCGGCTCGACCACGATCGCGGCGCATTTGTGCGACATGGGCACGGGCGAGGTGCTGGCCTCCTCGGGCATGATGAACCCGCAGATCCGCTTCGGCGAGGATCTGATGTCGCGGGTGTCGTACTCGATGATGAATCCGGGCGGCGACGCCGAGATGACCGCCGCCGTCCGCGGCGCCCTCGACGCACTCGCCGCCGAGCTCTGCGCCGAGGCCAAGATCGACCCGCACGACGTGCTCGAGCTCGTGCTGGTCGGCAACCCGATCATGCACCACCTCCTGCTCGGCATCGACCCCGTCGAGCTGGGCGGCGCTCCGTTCGCGCTCGCGACCGACAGCGCCATCGAGATCCTGGCGCGCGAGCTCGACCTTGCGGCGGTCAATCCGGGTGCGCGCGTCTACGTGCTGCCCTGCATCGCCGGCCATGTCGGCGCCGACTGCGCGGGTGTGGTGCTGTCCGAGACACCTTATCTCAACGACGAGATCACGCTCGTCGTCGACGTCGGCACCAACGCCGAGATCGTGCTCGGCAACAAGGACCGGCTCCTCGCCTGCTCCTCGCCGACCGGCCCCGCCTTCGAGGGAGCGCAGATCGGCCACGGCCAGCGCGCCGCACCGGGTGCGATCGAGCGGGTGCGGATCGACAGGGAGACGCTCGAGCCGCGCTTCAAGGTGATCGGCTGCGATCTCTGGTCGGACGAGCCGGGCTTCGCGGCAGCCACGCGCAAGACCGGGGTCACCGGCATCTGCGGCTCCGGCATCATCGAGGTCATCGCCGAGATGTACCTCGCCGGCATCCTGACCCAGGACGGCGTCATCGACGGCAACCTCGTCGCCCGTACCCCGCGCATCCGCGCGGAAGGCCGGACGTTCAGCTATCTCCTGCACGCGGGCGAGCCCGAGATCGTCATCGGCCAGAACGACATCCGCGCCATCCAGCTCGCCAAAGCGGCCCTCTACGCCGGAGCGCGCCTGCTCATGGACAAGCTCGGCATCGACAAGGTCGACCGCGTGACGCTGGCCGGCGCCTTCGGCAGCCACATCGATCCGGTCCATGCCATGGTGCTCGGCATGATCCCGGACTGCCCGCTGGAGAAGGTGAGCTCGGCCGGCAATGCCGCCGGCACGGGCGCCAGGATCGCCCTTCTCAACCGCAAGGCCCGCGCCGAGATCGAGGACGTGGTGGAGCGGATCGAGAAGATCGAGACCGCGATCGAGCCACGCTTCCAGGAGCATTTCGTGGCGGCGATGGCGATCCCGCACAAGACCGCTCCCTATCCCAACCTCGCCGCCGTGGTGCCCTTGCCGGCTCCCAAGGAAGTGACGGGTGGCGCAGCCGGCGAGGGTCGTCGCCGGCGCCGTGCCGGCGGCTGAGCCCGACATCGCCCGGCATCGAAGGACGACGCCGGCGCCGCTGCCGCGGGCGTCCGTCCGCATCCTGCCCATGAGCCGGATGCGGCCGCAGCGGATCAGCGCCAGGCGGTCGAAGCGGGTTCTTTCCTCGCCTGGTCACCAGGGCCGTCGACCAGCCGGAGCGGTACGGTGGTGATCGCCATGCCGGTGGCCGGCTCGGGATCGCGCGGTGCCAGCCACAGCGCCAGGCAGACGGCGACCAGGCCCAGCAGGAGCAGTGGGCCCAGCGCCAGCAGCAGTTGCCGACCGCGGTAGGGGGCCACGTGGGTCGTCCGGTGCTACGGACCGGTCCTGCTTCAGTGGGCCTTGTGACCCTGCGCCCCATCCGCGCCATGTCCGCCGGCGGGCATGTCGCGTGCGGCCCGAACCTCGATCTGGACGGCAACCGTCCCGGCCCTCTCGAAACGAACCTGCAGCGGAAAGGAAGCGCCCTTCGCCAGGGGCCGGCGCAGGTCCATCAGCATGATGTGCAGCTCGCCGGGCCGCAGCACGACTTCTCCGCCGGCCGGCACCTCGATGCCGTCGACCGGGTGCATCGTCGCGACGCCCTGCGCGTCGACGGTGCTGGCGTGGAGCTCGGCCGCCCCGGCCACGTCGCCCTCGACCGCCACTAGCCGGTCGGACTGGCCGCCGTGATTGACGATGGTGAGGTAGGCGGCACCGTTCTTCTGCATCGGGGCCGATGCACGAGCCCAGGCGTCCCGGATCTCGAGATCGCCCAGACGGTAGCTCTCGGCCCGAACCGGTGCCGTCACCAAGAGAGCCAGCAAAAGTCCGCCAAGCCAGGGCTTTCGTATCATCAGCTTCTTCCTTCGTGCCGTTTTGGCGCAGGCTCGCCCGTCATGGGCCCGGGTGGCCAGAAGCCACCTTATCGGCCGCAGCCCAGGTCGGCAGGTGGGCAGGCCGCCGCAGCCTGCCACCTTTCTAACCATTTTTGGTTGTGAAACCTCTGATGAACATCAACCCTGCGGCATCAAGAAGCAGCCCGGCGGCGATGCACCTCAATGGCAGTAGTTGGCCGCTCCCATCATGTGAGCACCCCATGGCCCGTGGCCGACGCCGTCGATCACCTTGAGCAGGCGACGCGCGCGCGTGTCGATCACGGCGACGGCATCGGCATCGCTGAGCGCAACGTAGAGCTTCGTGCCGTCGGGCGTGGTGACACCGGTCTCGGGCGTGCCCGGCAGGGCGATCTCGCCGGCGCGGTCGTTCCGCTCGAGGTCGAGGATGACGGCCTTGCGCTCGCCACGGCTGAGCACGAAGGCGGTCGTCTCGAACCAGCCGGTGTTGACGCCGGTCATCTCGGCAGCACCCGCGACCCGCGCCACCTCGGCGAGCGTCGCCGTGTCGACGATCGAGACCGTGGCGTCACCGTTGTTGGGGACGATCATGCGCCGGCCGTCGCCGGTGGCGTAGGCACGCCAGGGAGTCGAGCCGAGCGTGAGGCGCTTCACGACGTCCTGCGTCTCGAGATCGATCACCGCGAGCCCGTCGCCGCTGCCGTAGGCGGCAAAGCCGAGACGGCCGTCCGGGGTCGGGGTCACGTTGACCACGCCCTGGAAGTCGACGTCTGCGGTGGTGCTCGCGACCTGCCGCGGCTCGGCGAGCCCGATCTCGTTCACGATCCGAGCGGTCGCGACGTCGACCACGCTCACCGTGTCGGCCCCGAGGTTCGCGACGTAGAGCAGCTTGCCGTTCGCGGCGAAGGTCAGGTTGTGCGGGGCGTGGAAGCCTTCGATCCGCGCCGTCTCCAGCCGGCGCTCGAGATCGACCAGCGAGACCGAGCCCGCCTCGATGTTGGCGACGGCGAGCAGCCGGCCCGAGGGATCGAGCTCCATGTGCTCGGGCACGTGCCCGAGCGCGATGGTCGTCGCCTGTCCGGGGCGGTCGAGGTCGACGACGCTGATCGTGTCCGAGCCCGAATTTGTAGCGACGAGCAGGTTGAGCACCTTCGAGACCGCGACCTGGTGCGGCGTCGTGCCGACCGCCACCTTCGTCACCACTTCATCGGTCCGGGTGTCGATCAGCGCCACATCGGCCGAATCCTTGTTCGGCACGAACACGAGATGGTCGAGATCGGCCGCGGCGGCTCCGCCGCCGCCGACCACGGCGGACGCTAGGGCCGAGCATGCGGCCAGCGCCAGAGCGAGACGACGCTGCATCTTGGATTTCCCCCTGATACGGGACACCCCGTCCCATCGGTTAGCTGTGGGCGACGGCAGGTCTCCTGGCTCGCGGGTCGTCGTCTTGGCCGGCCTTCCCGGGTCGAGCCGACCCAGTGGCATCGGGGATTGGCCTCGACTTCCCGCCTACAGTTGCGGGGGCAGCTCCGGCTTCGCCATCGGCCCGGCTCGTAGGGCCTCGTGGTTGGACCGGATTCCCTTTTCATCCTCGGCACGAGGAACCGTCGGCCGGCAACGTCCGCGATGTGGGAGATCACGTCAAGCCGCCCCGAACATCGCGAACGGCGACGCCCTCGTCGACCGAGGCTCGGCGCTTCAGGCCGCCGCCGCGAACCGGCTCCGTGCCAGCGTCAGCACGTTGGCCGCGACCTGCTCGGCCTGGGCTCGGATCTCCGGCACGGCGGTGATCTCGAACAGAGCACCGCGCGTGACCGGGCCTACGCCGAACAACTGCCGCGAAGGCTCGCCGCGGGCATCGATCATCGCACCGTAGGTCGTGCAGTCGAGGCCCAGCGCCAGAGCCGCCGGCCGCACCAGCCCGTCGGCCAGGAGCTGCTGGACCAGGGGATCGTCGATTCTGGTGTAGTCGCCCGCGAGCCCCGTGCAGTCGATCACCCGCTGGGCCAGAAGCTGCTGCTCGCCGACCTCGCCACGCGGCCGCCAGCGCACGCGCAGGACATCGCCCGCCGGAGCGATCGAGGTGATCCTGCCGGCATGGACCTCGAGCATGGCGGCCGCGCGCAGCATGGCGAGCGTGGCCGCCACGGGCGGAGCCATGCGGTGCCGGTGCACGTCCCAATAGGGGCGAACGTGGCGCAGGAAGCGCGCCTGATCGGCAGTCGTCATCTCGGCCCAGAGCGTCTGCACGTGCGGCCGGAGCGCATCGACCACGGCCCGCCAGCCCACGCTCTGCCCGGCCGCCCGACGCACCTCGCGGCGGACCGCTCGGAACAGGGTCAGGAGCGAACGGCGATCGTCGGCGCAGAGCCGGAGATCGGGCCATGGGCTCGACGGCGCGTGCGCCTGCGGCAGCAGCCCGCGCCGCGAGATGGCGTGGATCGGGCCGGCGAAGCCTTTGTCGACGAGGGTGAGGCAGACATCGGCCATGGTGAGGGCCGTGCCCAGCAGGACCACGGGTAGGCCCGGCTCGAGCGGGGCGGTCGCCGCCTCGCTCCAGGGATCGGCGACGTAGCCCGGCAGGGCCGGACGGACGGGCGCGTAGTTGCCGGTCGCGAGCACCGCCGCATCGATCGGGTAGCAGCGTCCGCTCGCGGTCTCGAGCTGCAGGCGGCTGCCGGCCGGGCGCAGCGCCGTCGCCTGATCGGCCACGAGATAGAGATTGTCGGCGCCGTCCTGACGCGCGATCGCCTCGCGCAGGAGGTCTTGGATGTAGCGCCCGTAGATGGAGCGCCGCACGAACGTGCCGGCGATGGTCCGCTCGCCGGCGTCGGCGTGCCCGGCCGGCTCGAGCCGGTCGAGCCAATGGGCGAAATGGCCGGGCTCGTCGGCGAAGGCGCTCATGTTCTCCGCCCGGACATTGACGAGATGGCGCTGGTGGCCGGTGCTGTAGGCGAGGCCGGGCCCGACCCGGCCCGAGCGCTCGACGAGGTAGACCCGCTCGCCGGGCTTGCAGCGCCAGAGCAGGTGGATGGCGGTCATGACGCCACTGAAGCCTGCCCCGATCACCGCGATGCGGCATCCGTCAGGGTGCATCCCTTGCCTCCTCGATCGTTGTGGTCGCGGGCGTCGCAGCGCCCGGTCAGGCGGCTTCGGTGAAGACCTTGGCCGCGCGGGCGCGCACCAGCACCTCCTGACCGACGCGCAGGTCGAGCTCGCGCTGCCGGGCGCGCGGTATCTCGGCCTCGACGGGGTCGGCGAGCCCCGGCACCGCGAGCTCGACCCGCACGATCGGGCCCAAGAGGCTCAGATGCAGCACGCGGGCGCGCGTCCCCTCCTCGCCGGGGGCACGGACCGCGATCTCGATGTCCTCGGGCCGCACATAGGCCAGCCCGCGCCCGATCTGCTCGACCGGTGCCGTCTCCTCGAGCCCGAACTCCTGGTGCCAGACCCGCGCGCGCCCGCGCGCCACCGTGCACGGCAGCCGGTTCACGTGGCCCAGGAACTCGTAGACGAACGGCGTCGCCGGCCGGTCGTAGATCTCTTCGGGTGTCCCCACCTGCTCGATCCGGCCCTGGCTCATCACCACCACCCGGTCGGCGAGCTCCAGGGCCTCCTCCTGGTCGTGGGTCACGAACACCGAGGTCAGCCCCATCTCGTCGTGCAGCCGCCGCAGCCAACGCCGCAGGTCCTTCCTGACCTTGGCATCCAGCGCACCGAACGGCTCGTCGAGCAGGAGCACGCGCGGCTCGATCGCGAGCGCCCTGGCGAGCGCCACGCGCTGGCGCTGCCCGCCCGAGAGCTGCGACGGGTAACGCTTCGCCATGCCCTCGAGCTGGACCAGATCGAGCAGGCGGTCGACCCGTGCCCGGATCTCGGCCTCGGCCGGGCGGAGCCGGCGCGGCTTGACCCGCAGGCCGAACGCCACGTTCTCGAACACGGTCATGTGGCGGAACAGGGCATAATGCTGGAAGACGAAGCCGACGTTCCTCGCACCCACGTGCCGGGTGCTGGCATCGATCCCGTCCATCAGGATGGCACCTGTGTCCGGAAACTCGAGCCCGGCGATGATGCGCAAGAGCGTCGTCTTGCCCGAGCCGGAAGGACCCAGCAACGCCACGAGCTCGCCCTCGCGGATCTCGAGCGAGACCCCGTCCAGGGCCGTGAAGCCGTCGAAGCGCTTCACCAGATTCTCGACCTCGATGCTCATGGGAACGGTCTCCAGGGGAAGCTCAGTGGCGGCGGGCGGCGGCGATCTCCGCACCGTAGCGCCATTCCAGGGCGGACTTCAGGACGAGCGTCACCAGTGCCAGGAGTGCTAAGAGCGAGGCCACGGCGAACGCACCGACGAAATCGTACTCGTTGTAGAGGATCTCGACGTGCAGCGGCATGGTGTTGGTCAGGCCGCGGATGTGGCCCGAGACCACCGAGACCGCGCCGAACTCGCCCATGGCGCGGGCGTTGCACAAGAGCACGCCGTAGAGCAGGCCCCACTTCACGTTGGGCAGGGTCACCCGCCAGAAGGTCTGCCAGCCGGAGGCGCCCAAGGAGAGCGCCGCCTCCTCGTCCTCCGTGCCCTGCTCGGTCATGAGCGGGATCAGCTCGCGGGCGACGAACGGGAAGGTCACGAAGATGGTCGCGAGCACGATGCCGGGGACGGCGAAGGCGATCGCGATGCCGTGCGCCTCGAGCCAGGGGCCGAGCCAGCCTTGCGCCCCGAACAGGAGCATGTAGATCAGGCCCGAGATCACCGGGCTCACCGAGAAGGGCAGGTCGATCAGCGTGATCAGGAGACTCTTGCCCCTGAACTCGAACTTGGCGATCGCCCAGGCGGCGCATAAGCCGAAGACGAGATTCGCGGGCACCGCGATCGCGGCGACGAGAAGCGTGAGCCGGATCGCCGCCAGGGCATCGGGCTCGACCACCGCGGCGAGATAGGCGCCGACACCCTGGCGCAGCGCCTCCACGAACACGGATGCGAGCGGCAGGACCAGGAACAGGCCGAGCCACACGATCACGACGGCGATCAGGAGGAGCCGGGCCGGACGGGCCTCGCTCGTCGGCCGGCGCCAGGAGACGGTGAGCGCTGTAGCCATGTCGGTTCTCGCTTCAGGCCGCCATGCGCCGGCGCGACCAGGCCTGCAGCAGGTTGATGACGAGGAGCATCGCGAAGCTGACCGCGAGCATGATGCTGCCGATGGCGTTGGCACCCGCGTAGTCGAACTCCTCGAGCCGGATGACGATGAGGAGGGGTGCTATCTCGGAGACGTAAGGCAGGTTGCCGGCGATGAAGATCACCGAGCCGTACTCGCCGACGGCGCGCGCGAAGGCCAGCGCCACGCCGGTCAGCATGGCGGGACCGAGTGCCGGCAGGACGACGCGCAGGAGGGTCTGCAGGCGGGTAGCACCCAGCGTCGCGGCCGCCTCCTCGACGTCGAGCTCGAGGTCCTGGATCACGGGCTGCACCGTCCGCACGACGAAGGGCAGGCCGACAAAAACCAGCGCTACGATGACACCCAAGGGCGTGAACGCGACCTTGATCCCGAGCGGGTCGAGATACTGCCCGATCCAGCCATTGGGGGCGTAGAGCGAGGTGAGCGCGATACCGGCCACAGCCGTGGGCAGGGCGAAGGGCAGGTCCACGATCGCGTCCAGGACGCGCTTCAGCGGGAAGTCGTAGCGCACCAGCACCCAGGCCACGAGCGTGCCCATGACGAGGTTGATGCCGGCCGCCAGGATCGCAGCGCCGAAGCTGAGGCGCAGGGCCGCGAGTGTCCTGGGATCGCTCGCGATCCGCCAGAAATCGACCCAGCCGAGGGCGGCCGTCTTCAGGATCATGCCGGCGAGCGGAACCAGCACGATCAGGCCGAGATAGGTGAGCGTCAGGCCGAGCGCCATGCCGAAGCCCGGGACGACGCTGGGCTCGCGAAAGCGGCCTGCCGGGATGGCTGCCATGGTCACTGGCTCGACCGGTAGATCTGGTCGAACACGCCGCCGTCGGCGAAGTGCTCGGCCTGCACCTTGGTCCAGCCGCCGAAACGCTCGATGCCGAACAGATCGAGCTTCGGGAAGCGGGCCAGATCCTCGGGCTCTGCGTATTGCGGCTCGCTCGGCCGGTAGAAGTGCCGGGCGGCGAGCTTCTGGCCTTCCGGCGCGTAGAGATAGCGTACATAGGCCTCGGCGACCTTGCGCGTCCCCTTGGCCTCGACGTTGCCGTCGATGACGGCCACCGGCGGCTCGGCCCGGATGCTCTCGCTCGGCACCACGATCTCGAACCGGTCGGCGCCGAACTCCTCGAGCACCAAAAAGGCCTCGTTCTCCCAGGAGAGCAGTACGTCGCCCAGGCCCCGCTGGGCGAAGGTCGTGGTCGAGCCGCGCGCACCCGTGTCGAGCACCGGGACGTTGCGATAGAGGCTCGCGAGGTACTGTCTCGCCTTGGCCTCGCCGCCGTTCTGGTCGAGTGCCCAGCCATAGGCGGCGAGGTAGTTCCAGCGCGCCCCGCCCGAAGTCTTGGGGTTGGGGGTGATCACCTTGACGTCGGGCCGCACGAGGTCGGCCCAGTCGTGGATGCCCTTGGGATTGCCCTTCCTGACGACGAACACGATGGTCGAGCTGTAGGGGACGCTCCGGTGCGGCAGCCGGTCCTGCCAGTCCTTGGGCAGCTTCTGGGTTCTCTCGGCGATGGCGTCGATGTCGGCCGCGAGCGCCAGCGTCACCACGTCGGCCGCGAGCCCGTCGATCACGGCCCGCGCCTGCTTGCCCGAGCCGCCGTGCGACATGCGCACGGTGACGCTCTCCCCGCTCTCCTTCTGCCAGTAGGCAGCGAACGCCTTGTTGAACTCCTGGTAGAACTCGCGCGTCGGGTCGTACGAGACGTTGAGCAGCGTCGTCGCCGCCGCTGCCGGCAGGGCGCGGAGCAGAGCCGCCATAGCGGTGGCGGCGAGGATCGCGCGCCGATGGAACCGGATCATCCTCTCTCCCTCCTCGGATCGATCAACATTGATATTTTCTATCTATTTACTAGACAATTCGCCCTGACGGCAGCCTCAGGCCACCGTCGCCAGCAGGTCCTCGTCGACCCGGCCGCCGCGCACATCGGCGAGCGTGGTCTTGTCGAGGATGTCCGCCATGGCGTCGCGCACGCGCCGCATCACCTTGCGGATGGTGCAGGTGCGCTCGTCGGCGCAGTCGGCACAGCGGCGATAGCCGGTGACGCTGGCGCAGGGCAGAGGCGCCAGCGGTCCGTCCATCGCCCGGATGACCTGCCCGAAGGTGATGGTGTCGGCCGGACGGGCGAGGCAGTAGCCGCCGCCGCGCCCGCGCTGGCTGAAGACGAAGCCGTGCCGCTTCAGCTCGAGCAGAATCAGCTCGAGGAACTTCTTGGGCACGTTCTGGCGTTCGGCGATCTCCTGCACCAACACCAGCTCCTCGGGTGCGGCCTCCGCGAGCATCATCAGCGCGCGGAGCGCGTACTTGGCTTTCTGCGACAGCATCCTAAATCTCTATATCTTCGATAGACATTAAAGAGCATCTCTTCCCTGTCAAGCCGCATCTGGCCCGAAGCGGCCGGGATGCGTAGAAGGAGGAGCAGGCCCTGTCCGGGAAGGCCAGGATCGATGAGTGGTTCCGCCCCCCTCCCCCGTCCCCTCGCCGCGGTCGTGGCCGCGGCCACGCTGGCCGCGCCATCGCCGGTCCGGGCCGCCGACATGCTGCTGCTGCAGCAAACACTCCAGCCCGACCAGCCGGGCACGGCCTTCCTCCAGATCGACCGCGACCGCCTCGTGCTGGCACGCGCCAGGAAGGAGAAGGGTTTCGAGCACACGCTCGAACTGACCCTCATGGGCGAGCCGCCGCTTGTCGTCACGGTGCGCTGCATCGATCAGGCGGCGACGCGCCAGCTACTCGACGCGCTCCGCCCGGGCACCCTGCCACAGCTCGACGTCACGGCACGCTGCCGGCTGTGACCCGCCGGCCTTGGTGCCCGTTCGAGAAGATCCGGGCGGGTCCGCCCGAGAGGCGGTGCCCGAAGCCGCGGTCGACAGTGTCCGGCTCTTTCCGCATGCCCCTGGCGCCGGGGTGTGGCTGCAGCACGGCCGTTCGGTGGTGGCGCTCCTCGTCGCCCCGGCTCTTCGCCAGGCTTCGGCGAACCTCGCCCGCGAGGACTGCTTCGATCACCTGCTCGTGGAGAGGGTGGGGATCTCGGGGCCGCTGGCGGCCGCGGCACCTCGTCCGGGCCGGCGGACGGCCCTCACCTTCCCGCTGCTTCCGCCGCCGCAGAAGAACCGATCGCCGCCGTCGGACTCGAGCCCCGACACGCCTGCTCCAGGCGGCATCTCGAGCCTTTCCAGGACCTCGCCCGTTCGCGGATCGACCCGCCTCAGCTCGCTCGCGTCACCTTCCCAGGTGCCGTGCCAGAGATCGCCGTCGATCCAGGTAACCCCGGTGACGAAGCGGTTGGACTCGATGGTGCGGAGAATCGCCCCTGTTCGGGGATCGACCTGATGGATCTTCCGGTCCCGATACTGCCCCACCCAGAGCGTCCCTTCGGCCCACGCGAGCCCCGAGGCACCGCCGGGTGCCGGAATCGTGGCGAACACACGGCCGGTCTTTGGATCGATCTTCTGGATGCGATCCTCGGCGATCTGGAACAGGTACCGGCCGTCGAAGGCCGTTCCGGCACGGGCGGCGACAGCGATCGAGCGCAGCGTCTTCCCGCTCACCGGATCGAAGGCGTTCAGCCTGTCTCCGGCCGCAAACCAGACGTGCCGGCCGTCGTACGTGACCCCGTGCACGGCGTCGACGCCCGGGAAGGGTCCATACTCGCGGATGATCTCGGCCACGGATCCGGTCATGCCTTCATCCTAGCCGCTCGGCAGCGGCGCAGGGAGCAACAAGACCGTCGTGAATCCCGCCACGGGCAGGGTCGTCCAACGACGGGCTCGCCCACGGCCGAACGACTGCACCTTGCCTGCCGCCGCCAGCGAGTCGAGCGCCCGCTGCACGGTGCGCTGGCTGGTGCCGAGTGCTAGCGCCAGGGCCGAGCTCGACCATGCTTCACCGTCGGCGAGAAAGGCGAGCACTGCCGCATGCTCCTCCTCGACGGGCCGCGCCAGTACGACGACCTCGCGCGCGCGGCGCGGCGCCAGCGCAAAGCCCCGCTTCGTCGCACTCACGTCGGCCAGCGTCCGCAGCATCGTGCGAAGCCGCCCGACCTCGACCCGCAACCGTGCCCTATGCGATTCATCGGCGAGCTTCGCTCGGAATGCCCGCGCCACGAGCGTGCCCCTCGGCACGTCTGCGGGCCACGCCTCGCCCAGCGCGCGTGCGAGGGCGAACAAAACCGGACGTCTTGCGAGCGAGACCGCCGTGCCTGCATCGCGCACGACATGACGGCACGCATCCACGACGAGCGCCCCCGACGTCAGCAGCGCCTCGACCTCTTCGAGCAGGAGAAGCCGCTCCTCGCCACGCGCGATCAGGCGCGCCGCAGGTGTGTTCAGGACGAGGGATGCGCTCTCGACCTCGGCCGTCAGCGCCGGGATGCCTGCGTGGCGCGCGGCGCGCTCGGCCCGAGCGAGCGCCGCGCGCGCCGTCTTCGCCCGCAAGTGTCGCATCGCGATCCCGGCAACGACCAGCTCGTGGGCGGCCCGCAACGCGGGCGGGAAGGGTCCAGGATCGAGCTCGGCGAGCCGACGCTCGGCCTCGTCGAGGCGCCCGATCAGAAGGAGGTGCCGGACCTCGAGATGCCGTGCATGGGTGGCGTTCACCCGGTCGTCATGCTCCTCGAGCGTCACCCGCGCTGCATCGAGCGCCTTTGCAGGCCAGCCCAGGTCGCGCGAGACGAGCGCGATCTCGGCCTCGGCGACGACGCACCTGGCACGGGCGACGGCCTCTTTCGGACCGAAGGCGCGTGCCGCACGTCGCACGAGAGCCTTTGCTCGAACGAGATCGCCGAGCCGCGCCATCGCGATGCCGCGAAGTGCCAGCGCCGGCGCGTCGTCGCGCAAGGCGACCAGATTCAGGGTGCCGAGGGGATCACCCGCCGCGAGCGCCTGCGCCGCGGCCGTGATCAGCGGGTCCATCCGAATCCCGCCACACTTGTCACTCCCGCCGTTCGATGCCCGATACCAATCTGTCTCACGACCGCCAACCAGCACGTCGTCGCGAGAATGGAGCGAACGACGAAGGACACCCAAGGGAGATGAAGAACGATGACGCGACACAGGACCGGAACACATGAAGAGTGGCTGGCGGCGCGGCTCGAGCTGCTCGAGGCGGAGAAGGAGCTGACGCGGCGCAGCGACGAGCTGGCGCGGCGGCGTCAGGAGCTGCCCTGGGTCCGAGTCGACAAGGAGTACCGATTCGAGACCGATGAAGGGAGCGCCTTGCTGGTGGACCTCTTCCGAGGGCGCTCGCAACTCCTCGTCTATCACTTCATGTTCGGGCCCGGCTACACGGCAGGGTGTCCGTCCTGCTCGGCGATCGCGGACGGGTTCGACGGCTTCGTCGTCCACCTGGCGAACCACGACGTCATGCTCTGGGCGGTGTCGCGGGCACCGCTCGCAAAGCTGCAGGCCTATAAGCGGCGGATGGGATGGACGTTCCCCTGGGCGTCCTCGCTCGGTAGCGACTTCAACTTCGACTGCAACGTCTCGTTGACCGAGGAGCAACAGCGTGCAGGCTTCGTCGAATACAACTACCGGCGCAGCGGCCATGCCATGGACGTGACGCTGGTGCCGGAGCCCGTCGCCCGGTTCGCGGCCGCATGCGGAACCGACGCGCCCACCTACGTGCGCGAGCGGCCGGGCATGAGCGCGTTCGTGCTCGAGGACGGCGTCGTCTATCACACCTATTCCACCTATGCGCGCGGGCTGGACGGCCTCTGGGGCATGTACCAGTGGCTCGACCGCGCGCCCAAAGGGCGCAACGAGACGAGCGTCTGGTGGCGCCGCCACGACGAGTACGATCGTGAGGAGTTGCCGGCGTCCACCATCGACTCGCGGTGAAGCGCCGCTCGAACGTCGTTCGAGACGCATCCCGATCATTCCGGACGGACATCCGGAGCCGGATGGGCTTCGGTTGCGAACGGGTTGTCAGAGCGCCTGCTCGAGCCGCTCGCAGATGGTCTCCAGCACCTTGACGCGCGCCCAGCGCTTGTCCTCGGCCTCCACCAGCGTCCAGGGCGCTTCGGGCGTGCTGGTGCGGTCGATCATGTCGCCGATGGCGAGCTGGTAGCGGTCCCACTTCTCGCGGTTGCGCCAGTCCTCGGGCGTGATCTTGTAGTGCTTGTACGCGATCTCCTCGCGCGCCTCGAAGCGGCGAAGCTGCTCCTCTTTGGTGATGGCGAGCCAGAACTTGGCCACGACGATGCCGCCTCGGGTCAACTCCTCCTCGAAGTCGTTGATCTCGCCATAGGCCCGAAGCCACTCGGCCTCGCTCGCGAACCCCTCCACCCGCTCGACCAGCACCCGGCCGTACCAGGAGCGGTCGAACAGCGCCATGTGCCCCCGGCGCGGCACGTGCCGCCAGAACCGCCAGAGATAGGGCCGCGCCTTCTCCTCATCGGTGGGCGCCGCGATCGGGTGCACGCGGTAGCGGCGCGGATCGAGGGCGAAGGCGACCCGACGGATGGCGCCGCCCTTGCCGGCGGCATCGTGACCCTCGAACGCCGCGACCAGCGCCCGGTCCTGGAACCGCTTGCCCTGCGAGAGCGCCAGCAGCCGTGCCTGGGCCTCTTCGAGCGCCTTCTTGTAGGCATTGCTCGGCAGCTTCCTGGAGAGATCGAGCGTGTCCAGCACCGTCCTCCGGTCGATGTTGGGGATGGTGGCCGGGAACGGTGCCGTGGCGAGCACCGTGGGCTGCTCCAGGCGCTGCCGCAGCGCCTCCAGGATCGTGCGGCCGAAGGTGAGGTCGCGATATTCGGGATCGTCCGAGGGCAGCACGATCCAGGGCGCATGGTCCGTGCTCGTCCGCCGGACCAGGTCCTCGACGATCGGCCGGATCCGCTTGCGGCTTTTGACGTCGGCCCACTCCTCGAGCGCCCGGCTCTTCACGCCGGTCCGCCTCTCGAAGGCCCCGAGCCGCCGCTTCTGCTCCTCGGGCGAGACCACGAGCAGAAACTTGAGGAGGAGAATGCCCTCGCTCGTCAGCATCTCCTCGAACCGGTTGATGGCGGCGAGCTCCCGCTCGAATCGACTCCTGCCGTTGTCGCCCCTGAGCCGGCTCTTCAGCGGGTCCGTGTACCACGAGCCGAACACGATCGAGATTCGCCCTTTCGGCGGAAGGTCGCGCCAGTAGCGCCACATGCGCGGCCGGCTGCTTTCGGTGTCGTCCGGATCGCCGTAGGCATCGACCTGCACGTGCCGTGGGTCGAGCCATTCGAGGAGGCGGTGGATCACGTCGCCCTTGCCGGCCCCGTCCATGCCGGTGATCACGATCACCGCGGCAAAGCTCTGCTTCTCGACCAGCTCGAGCTGCGCCTCGAGCAGGCCGGTCCGCAAGGCGGGCTCCTCGCGCTCGTACGCCTCCTTGTCGAACTTATGCTCGATCAGCGCCGATTCGAACATGCGCGCGGCCCTCCCCTGCAGGCGCCGTTTCCGGCCTTACCATGCGTTCGTCGCCGACGGCAAATCTGGTCCTGCGGCACGCTCCGGCGTAGGTTCTTTCCAACACGGCACGCGCCCAGCAACAGGTTCTCGCCCATGAGTCGTGCATTCGTCAGGGAGGATGATCAGGCCGGCGTCACGGCGCTGCCCGACCGGCCGATCAGCCCGCACCCCAACCTCGTTACCCGGCGCGGGCTCGCGCTGATCGAGCGCAACGTGGCGGCTTTCCGTCAGCAGCTCGCGGCCGCGACGGCGGCGGAAGACCAGGAGGCCATGGCGCGTGCGGCACGCGAGCTGCGCTATTGGGCGGCGCGGCACGCGACCGCCGAGCTGACCGAGCCGCCCGCCGATACCGAGACCGTGGTGTTCGGCACGGCCGTCACCGGCGTGCTGCCCGACGGCACGCAGGTGACCTATCGGATCGTCGGCGAGGACGAGGCCGATCCGAGCGAAGGCCGGATCGCCTGGACGGCGCCGGTGGCGCGGCTTCTGCTCGGCAGCAGCGTCGGCGACGTGCGGCGAATTCCTGCGGGCGAGCTCGAGATCGTGGCGATCGACCCGACGCCCGAGCCTCCGCCCTGAGCGGCCGGCCGCCTCAGCGCCGGCGGTGCTGCGGCAGCGGGACCACGCGGGCCGAGCGCCCGCGGCCCCGGTCGGCCGGAACCGGAACCTCGTCGGTGTCGCGCGCGGCGACGAGGCCTTCCGCGACCGGCATGTAGCGCCGCACGCGGCTGCGGCTCAGCGCCGGCAGTGGCGTACCGACATAGATCTGCTTCTCGGCCTCGATCAGCACCACACCGGCGAGCTGGCGCGCGAAGCCCAAGCCCAGCCGCTCGGCCGGTATGGCGAGGCGTAAGAAAAGCCGCGACCGCGTGGGCGGCAGGAACAGCGCCGTGCGCTCCGCGCAGGCCGAGAACAGGTGGCTGTTCAGCGTGCGCTGGAGCTGTGCCGCGCTGTAGGGCTGGCCATAGCCGAACGGGGTGCGGTCGCTCAGGCACCACAAGCCCCGGCGGTTGGGCACGATCGCGATCAGCCGGCCGCCGTCGGCCAGCACCCGCCAGATCTCGCGGATCAGCCGGGGCACGTTCGTGCAGCATTCGAGCGCATGCACGAGCAGCACGCGATCCACCGACCCGTCGGCCAGCGGCAGCTCCTCCTCGCGGACGAGTGCCGTGCGGCAGGCGCTGTCCTGGGGCCAGCGGACGGCGCCTTGCTGGGCGGGCATGAGTGCTATGGTCCGGGCGGCGCCGTCGAGCCCGGCGAGGAACGGCGCCGCGTAGCCGAAGCCCATCACGTTGCGGCCGCGCAGATCGGGCCACAGCGCCTTGATCTGATGCAGGATCAGGCGCCGCGCCAATTGCCCCTGGCGGCTCTGGTAGAAGCTCTGCAGATCGTCGACGTCCGGCCGCATCTTCCGGCAGGCCCTTCTTTTCCGGCACTCTCCCATATGGGCGCCGCGCGCCCCATCTGAACCCTGACCGAAGCAAGGAGGCAAGGGATGGCACGGCTCGAGATCGAACTCATACCCGCATTGAGCGACAATTACATCTATCTGCTGCACGAGCCACAACAGGGTATGACGGCCGTGGTCGATCCGGCCGAGGCCGGGCCGGTGCTGGAAGCGCTGCGCCGCCGCGGCAGCCGGCTCGATCTGGCGCTGATCACGCATCACCATGCCGACCATATCGGTGGGCTGCTGGAGCTGAAGGCACGGACCGGCTGCCGGGCGGTGGGCCCGCGTGCCGACGCCCACCGCATTCCCGGCCTCGACCAGCTCGTGGACGAGGGCGACCGCGTCGTCCTGGGTGCGCTCACCGCGGCGGTGATCGCGACACCGGGCCACACCAGCGGCCATATCAGCTACTGGTTCCCCGAGGCCGAGGCGCTGTTCTGCGCCGACACCCTGTTCGCGCTGGGCTGCGGCCGCCTGTTCGAGGGCGATGCGCCGACCATGTGGCGCTCGCTGCAGAAGCTGGCAGCGCTCCCCGATGCGACCCGCGTCTATTGCGGGCACGAGTACACGCTGAGCAACGCCCGCTTCGCGCTCACGATCGATCCCGACAATCCGCGCCTGCGCGAGCGTGCGGCCGAGGTCGAAGCCGTGCGTGCGCGAGGCGAGCCCACCATCCCTTCGACGATCGGCCTCGAGAAGGCGACGAACCCGTTCCTGCGTGCGGCCGACCCCGCCATCCGCCGGCGTCTCGGCCTGGAGCAGGCGCCGGATTTCGAGGTGTTCGGCGAGATCCGGCGGCGCAAGGATCGGGCCTGAAGGGCTCGGCCCTATTCCACGATGAGCGGCACGGGCTCGGCCCTGGTCAGCGGCCGCCCGGCAGCGGCCCAGCCATCCGTGCCCTCGGGATACCAGTAGACGCGGCGCCAGCCCCAGGCCGCCGCGCGCTTGGCGGCGTTCCAGGACATCCAGCAATCGAGGTAGCAGTAGAAGACGACCGCCCGCTCCCGATCGCCGCCGGTCGCCTGCTCGAGGTTCTGCCGGAAATAGCGCTCCATGGTGGCGTCGAGGCTGCCGTAGCCGATGTTGGGCAGCCACAGGCTGCCGGGCAGGTCGCGCCGTTCCTGGGCAACGAGCCACTCGCCCGAGAAGTCGGTCTCGCCGGTGCGCAGCGCCGGCGTCGTGTCGATCAGGACGGGGCGCTCCCGCTCCAGGAGCGCTGCGATGCCCGCCGTGTCGAGCGTGACCGCACCCGGCACCCGGTCGGGCGTGGGCGCCCGGTAGTGGTCGAGCCGGTAGCCGTCGGGGATCTCGACCGCGGCGACGGGCGCCACCCCCCGCGCCACCGCTGCGAGCAGCAGGGCCGCGGCGAGACGGCACCTCATGCCGCGCGTGCGGTGGTGAGCTGCTGGTAGGCCTGGCCCAGGCTGCCGCCGCCGGCGGCGCGGACGACCTCGTCGATGCTGCCCGCGGCGCGCACGCGGCCCTGATGCAGGAGCACGACGCGATCGCCCGGCCAGATCTCGTCGATGAGATGGGTCGCCCACAACACGGCGAGCCCCTCCTCGCGGCACAGGCGGTGCACGTGGTCGACGAGCTCGCGGCGGCTGTCGATGTCGAGCCCCACCGTGGGCTCGTCGAGCACGAGAAGGCGCGGCCGGTGCAGGAGGGCCCGCGCGATCTCGACCCGCCGCCGCATGCCGCCGCTCAGCGTCCTGACCTTGCTCGCGGCCCGGTCGGCAAGGTTGAACCGGGCGAGCAGCTCGGCCATACGCTCGCGCGCGACCGCGCGCGGGATGCCGTAGAGGGCGGCGGCGTAGCGCAGGTTCTGCTCGATCGAGAGGTCCACATCGAGCGTGGGCCGCTGGAACACGACCCCCATGGCGGCCAGGGCCTTGCGCGGCTCGGCCTCGAGCGCGTGGCCGCAGACGCGGATCCTGCCCTGCTCGGCCGCGAACAGGCTCGTGATCAGCGCCATGAGCGTGGTCTTGCCAGCGCCGTTGGGACCCAGGAGCGCCGTGAAGCCGCCGGACGGCACGGAGAAGGTGACGTTCTCCAGTGCCTTGACCTTGCGCGTGTAGCCGAAGCTCACCCCGCTCACCTCGAGCGCCTGCTCGCGCATGTCCCGGTCGTCTCCGTCTCGGTTCGTCGCCGCCTACTTGACGACGAAGGTGCCCTTCATGCCGCGATCGGCAAGGCCCTCGATCTCCCAGGCGAAGGTACCGGTGCGGATGGGGACGAAATAGAGCTCCATGGTCCCCGCATCGTCGAACTCGAGATGGCGGACGACGGTGGTGTGGACCTCGAGGTGGTTGATGACGATCTGGTTGATCCAGATATTGTCGAACAGCTCGGGGGCTAAGAACGCCATCTCCTTGGCCCCGCTCGAGGTGATCGGCAAACGATAGGCCTTGCCGGTCTCGAGCTCGTAGCGGGTCTGCGAGACGGCGAAGTCGTTGTCCGGGGCACCCAGCTTGAGCTCGGGGAGCTTCGTGGCCTTGGTGGCGAGATCGCCCGCAGCCCGGGCATCTTCGACCACGGCGAGCGCAAGGCCCACAGCCGCAGCAAGAGCAGCAAACGCCGTTCGTGTCACTTCATCCTCCCTGGATGCATGGTGCGATGTTGCTTCGGCGTTCCTGGTTCCGAAGAAGGGCGCCAGCCATGGATAAAGCCTTATGGCTGCCATCGACAATAGGTTATGGCTCGCCGTCCGCTCGCCGCTCAGGGAGCGATCACCACGCCCCAGGGAAAGCGTCCGACCGGGATCGACTTCAGCACTTTCTGCGCCGCCACATCGATCACGGAGACGTCGTTGCTGACCCCGTTGGTCGTGAACAGCAGCTTCTCGTCGGGGGTCAGGTCGAGGTGCCAGACTCGCCGGCCGACCAGAAGATAGCTCTTGACCTCGAAGGTCTGGGTATCGATCACCGCGACGCGGTTCGCGGGCCCGAGCGCCACGAAGGCGGTCTTGCCGTCGCTCGTGAGCCGGATACCCACGGGCTGGACCAGGTCCTGCGGCACGCCCGGGATCTTGAAGCCGATCTTCTTCACGACCTCCTTGGTCGCGACGTCGATCACCGCCACCGTGCCGCCGATCTCGCTCGACGCCCACAAGAAACGATCGTCCTTGGTGAAGCGGGCGTAGCGCGGGCGCTGGTCGACGAGCGTGTTGCCGACGAGGCTCTGGGTCGCGACGTCGATCCAGTGGACCATGTTGGTGGTCTCGGAGGTGGTGACGGCGAGCCGGCCGTCGTGACTGATCGCCATGCCCTCGGGCTCGACGCCGACGTCGATCTGCGCCACCACCTTGCGCGTCTCCGTGTCCACCACGGTCGTGATCGCGTCGTTCTCGTTGGCGATGTAGAGCAGCCGGTCGTCGGGGTGGAGGTCGAAGAACTCGGGGTCGGCACCGGACGGCAGGTCGTGCACCACCTTGCGGGTCGCAACGTCCAGTACCTGCACGGTGTCGTCGTCGGACGCGCAGATGTAGAGCCGCTTCTTGTCCCGGCTGAGCACGATACCGCGCGGCCGCTGCCCCACCGGCACGGTTTCGGTTACCTGGAGCGTGGCGACGTCGATCACGCTCAGCGTGTTGTCCTTCTCGTTCGAGACCCAGGCCGTCATGGCGCCGGCGGGCGATGCGGCCACGAGGCATGCGGCGAGGCCGAGGATCGAGCGGCGAAACGGCAAGGCCAAGGCGAGGCTCCCTGCGAAGATCGGGATATCCGGCAATCGGGATATCCGGCAGATGCCCGCCGGTCGGCGCCTGCCCGTATCCAGACAGGGCACGTAGCGGGCATTCCGATCCCGCGTCACGTCCGCCTTTGGTCGAAAGCCATGAATGCGGCGGTGCCACCGGACGGGCGACCAAAGTGCAATCAACCGAGCCGGGCCTCCTCGGCTATCAAGGGGCAAGGGAGACCCGCATCCGTCTGGAACACTGCCGATGAACCCGCGCTTGAAGCTTGCGACGGCGCTCGCCGCCCTTCTGGGCGTCGCAGCGCCCGCCGGGAACGCTTTCGCCCACGGCGACGTGGCGCCGCAGCCCGTGGACATCAGCGGCCTGCCGCCGCTCGGCGACGAGCTGCGCAGCGAGAACCCCTACCGCAATACCTCGGCCTACGAGCGCGCCAAGGAGATCGGTGCCAAGGCCTTCAACCAGAACTGCGCCCGCTGCCACGGCCTCGGCGCCGTCTCGGGCGGCATCGCCCCCGACCTGCGCTACCTCGTGCCCGGCGACGACGACGAGTACTTCCTCGGCCGGGTCATGAGCGGGTCGGTGCGCAACGGCGTCACCTACATGCCCCCCTTCGGCGAGATCTTCAGCCAGGAAGCGATCTGGGCGATCCGCTCCTGGCTCGACTCCGTGCACGTCGAATGACGGCTCGGCGTCGTCTGCTCGCGGGATTGTGCGGGCTCGGTGCCTTCGGCCTCGCCCGGCCGATCCTTGCCCGCACCTATGCCGATACCGTCAACACGGTCGGCGAGAACCTGGACGAGCTGCGAGCCAAGGGTCGGATCCGCATCGCGTTCTACCGCGACTTCGCGCCGTTCTCCTATGAGGACGCCGACGGGCACTGGGCCGGGATCGACGTCGAGATCGCGGGCCTGATCGCGAAGAGCCTCGGGCTGGGGCTGGATCTCATGCCGATCCAGGCCGGCGAGACGGTCGACGACGATCTCCGGAACGCGGTCTGGCGCGGCACCCCGATCGACAAGAGCTGGGCCAACCTGCTCCTGCACGTGCCGGTCAGCCGCGAGCTCGAGGTGCGCAACGAGCTGGTCGCGATCTTCGGCGCCTACCATGTCGAGAAGCTGGCTCTCGCCCTCGACCCCGCCCGGATCGAGGGCGGCGCGTTCTCGCTCGACCTCCTCTCGGGCCACACGATCGGCGTCGAGCTGGACACGCTGGGAGACTTCTATCTCAGCATGACCGCGGGCGGCCGCTTCCGCGAGGCGACGCGGCGTTTCCACGGCACCGGCGAAGCCGTGGCGGCGCTCGTGGCGGGCGAGGTCGCGGCCGTGATCGCGCCTGCGGGCCAGATCGAAGGACTGCTCGGGCCGGAGCGCGGGCGGTTCGAGCTTCTGACCGACGTGTTTCCGGGACTCGCCGTGACCTCCTGGTCGGTCGGCTGCGCGGTACGCGAGAACGCGCGCGACCTCGGTTACGCCGTGGGCGACATCGTCGCGGCGGCGGTCAAGAACGGCACGATGGCGGGCATTTTCGGCCGCCACGGCGTCACCTATCGTGCGCCCGTGGTGATGGAATGAGGCTGGGATCGAGACGGACCGATGCGGCGCATGATGGAAGTGCTGGCGCTCTTGGTCGCGATCGCGCCCCTGGCCGTGGCGGAGGAGGCCGACCCTCTGGCCTCGGGCCTGTGGGATCGGGCGCGCGCCGAGCTGTTCGGGAACGCCCCCGTCGTCTTCGACGAGCGGGTGGTGCTGCTGGCGCCGGCCGTGGCCGAGGACAACCTGAACGTGCCCGTGGTGGCGGACGCTCGGGCGCTCGGCGAGGTCGAGGTGATGGTCCTCTTCGCCGACGCCAATCCGATCCTGCGCATCGCCACGCTCGAGCTTTCGCGCGCCGAGCCCTTCATCGGCTTGTCGCTCAAGATGGAGCAGGGCGGGCCGGTGCGGGCGGCGGCGCGCACCCCGGACGGCGTCTGGCACGTGGGCGGCGTCAATGTCGCCGCTGCGGGCGGCGGCTGCACGGCACCCGCCAGCGTCCATGCCGCCGCCGACTGGGCACAGCATCTGGGCGAGCTCTGGGGCCGCGCCTGGCTGGAGCCCGACGGGGCCCAGCGCGTGCGGCTGCGCGCCTATCACCCGATGGACACAGGGCTCGCCTTCGGCCACCCGGCCTTCTTCATCGACCAACTCGACGTCACGGATGACGCGGGCGCCCTTCTCGCACGGCTCCGGCCCGGCGAACCGGTGAGCCAGCATCCGGTGATAACCCTGCGCTTACGGCCCGAGGCGGGAACGCGCTCGGTCCGGGTCCGGGGCCGCGACAGCGACAGCAACCTGCTCGAAGGCTCGCTGCCGCTCGCCTGGCGGACCGGCGCGCCGGACGGCGACCGAAGGACGGGTTCCAAGGAATGATTCTCGACCGCCGCTCGCTCGTGCGCGGGCTCATGGGCTCGACCGCGGCCGCCGCCACCCTGCCTCTGGCGAGACGCTCGGCGCTCGCCGCGATCGAGCTCCGCTACGGGCTCGAGCCGCGGCAGGCAGCGCCCGGCATCTGGCTGTTCGAGGGCCGGACCGAATATTTCTCGGTCAGGAACGGCGGCAACATCGTCAACACCTGTTTCGTCGACACGGGCGAGGGGCTCGTCGTGTTCGACACCGGCCCCTGCCGGATCTACGGCGAGGAGATGCGCGCCGCGATCCGGCGTGCGAGTCCGATGCCGGTGCGGCAGGTCGTCCTCAGCCATGCCCATCCCGACCACTATCTCGGCAACCAGGCCTTCACGGACGTGCCCATCATGGCCGGTCCGGCGACGCGCGCCATGCTCCAGGAGTTGGCCGGCCCCTTCGCCGACAACATGTACCGGCTGATCGACGTCTGGATGCGTGGCACCGAGACCGTGCCGCCCACCGAGGATCTCGCCGCCGGGCTTCTGCCCTTCGGCAGACGGCGGCTCGAGGTTCTGCTGCTCGCCGGCCACACCCGGCAGGATGCCGCCCTCTTCGACCACGACACCGGCACGCTGATCGCGGGCGATCTCGTGTTCTGGAACCGGGCACCCACCACGCCCAGCGCCGACATTCCGAGCTGGCTGCGCTCGCTCGACCGGCTCGAGGCCATGGCGCCGAAGCGGGTGGTGCCGGGCCACGGCGGCGTCAGCGAGGGCGTGGTGGCGATCCGGCAGACCCGCCGTTACCTCGAATGGCTGGCAGCCACCCTCGGCGAGGCGGCCGAGAAGGGCCTCGCCATGGCCGAGGCCATGCGTCTGCCGATCCCGGCCGAGTTCCAGGACATCGCCGTGCTGCCCGGCGAGTATGTCCGCTCGGTGAGCCATCTCTACCCCGCGATCGAGCAGGCCACCCTGCCGCGGATCAACTGACACGGCGAGGCGGCGGGCGGCTGCGGGCCGGCCGAGCACCCGAGTCAACACTTTCGGGCTCAAACTTTGAATTTGCCCATCTTTTGGAATTCGTTCGCGCAATCTCGCTTGGCGAGGCCACAAGATTCCCGCGACGCGGCACACCAGGATTTATCAGGAATATTATCCCAGAAACTGTCCGGGCACAAGACATGCTCACCCCCGCCGCCGCAGCAGCACGTAGAGGGCGCCCTCGCCGCCGTGATGGAGCTGGGCCTGGGCAAAGGCGAGGACGCGGGGGCGGTTGGGGGGCTCGTCGAGCCAGCGCGGCGTCATCGAGCGGAGCGTACCGCCGTGGCGCACGCCGCGGCCAGTGATCACGAGCACGCAGCGGTTGCCGCGGGCCTGGCAGGCGGCGAGGAAGGCCACGAGCCGCTCGTAGGCCTCGGCCTGGGTGAGACCGTGCAGGTCGATGCGGGCGTCGATCGGGTAAAGGCCGCGCCGGAGCTTCATCCAGCTGCGCCGGTCGAGGTCGACCGGGCCGGCCGGATCGAGGCGGCGGGAATAGAACCGTGGCCGGGGCGGGCTCGGCGGTGGTGCCGGCGGTGTCGGCTTCGGCGGAGCGGCGGTCGCGGGCGGTGGCGTCGGCTCGGCCGGAGCCGGTGGCGGGGCGACAGCCGTGGCAGCATCCGCCCGCAGCGGCGTCGCGTCCCGCACGACGTGATGCCACAAGGCCAGCTCCTCGGGCGTGATCTGCCGTGCTCTTCTGTTCACGCCGGCATTCCTGTCTCAGCCCGGCAGCTGCTCGACGATCAGCACGAGGAGCCGTTTCGGCCCGTGGGCACCGAGCTCGAGCTTCTGGGCGATGTCGGCCGTGCGCGAGGGGCCGGTGACGAGGTTGACCGAGCGCGGCACGCCCCCGGGCAGCGCTCGCACCCGCATCCAGGCCTGCTCGTAAGAGCCCTCGATCCAGTCCGCCGGCAGGACGACGATGCTGGTCTCGGGCAGGAAAGCCAAGAGCGTCGGCCGGTCCGCGGCCGAGGCGAGGACGAGGGTTCCGGTCTCGGCGACACCGGCCACCGCGAGCGTGACGCCGACGGCATCGTCAGGCTCCGCCCCGCCGCGGCGGACGCGCAGAAGGGGCTGGCTTTCCCAGCGGGCCTGCCCCAGGAGCGGCTCCGGTGCCAGGGCAATCTTCTGCGGCAGGTCGTGCCGGCGCAGACAGGCGCTCACCGCGGCCGGCACGTCCTCGAGCCGGTCCAGCCGCTCGACCTCGGCCATGACGGCGGCGGCGAGCTCGGCGAAGAGCCGGATGCGCCCCTCGCGGTCCAACTGGCCGCGGGCGGGAATCAGGTTGGGTGCTGCCGCCGCGAGCCTGGCCGCGACCGCGGCGCGCGCGGCGGCTTCGGCCTCGGCCGGGCGGCGCAGGCCGTGGCGGACGCGGGCGAGGATGGCATCGCGCGCGCTCATCGATGGCCACCTCGGGCACGCCACTGGCTCATGAAGGTGCGGCCCTGTGGCGCCGGGAGGTCGCGGGTCGCGGTCCAGCCCTCGGCGAGCGGCAGCTTCGCGAGCCGGCCTCCCCGCGCCAACTTCGCGAGGAGCCGCGCCGCGATGCCGGTGACGAGGCGGTAGAGCACCGGACGCCGGGCGAGGAAGCCCCAGAGCTTCAGCCCGTGCCGGGCCGTGGGCGGAACGAGCCTGCGCCGGAACTGCTCCTCGCGCCAGAAGCGCATCAGCCCCGGCAAGGGGATCCGTACGGGGCAGACCTCCTCGCAGCGGCCGCAGAAGGTGGAGGCGTTGGGAAGCGGCCAGGCCCGCTCGATGCCGACGAGCTGCGGTGTCAGCACCGAGCCCATCGGCCCCGGATAGACCCAGCCGTAAGCATGGCCGCCGGCGGCGAGATAGACCGGGCAGTGGTTCATGCAGGCACCGCAGCGGATGCAGCGCAGCATCGCGCGCAGCTCGCTGCCCAGCATCTGTGTGCGGCCGTTGTCGAGCAGGACGACGTGGAACGCTTCCGGCCCGTCGCGATCGCCCGGACGCTTGGGGCCGGTGAGCACGGTGGTGTAGGCCGAGAACTCCTGGCCGGTGGCGGAGCGGGCGAGGAGTCGGAGCAGGGTGAAGGCGTCGGCCATGGTCGGCACGAGCTTCTCGAGGCTCGCGATGACGATGTGCGTGCGCGGCAGCCCCTGGGTGAGCTCGGCATTGCCTTCGTTGGTCACGGTGACGACGGAGCCGGTCTCGGCGACGAGGAAGTTGGCGCCGGTGATGCCGACATCGGCCGCGAGATAGCGCTCGCGCAGGATCCGCCGCGCCTCGGCGACGAGATCGGCCGCCGTCTCGCGCCGCTCGCCGCCGTGATGGCGGGCGAACAGGTCGGCGACCGCATCCTTGGTCATGTGGATGGCAGGCCCGACGATATGGCTCGGCGGCTGGCCCGCGATCTGGAGAATATATTCGCCGAGATCGGTCTCGACCGGGACGATCCCGTGCGCCTCGAGGAAGGGGTTGAGGCCGATCTCCTCGCTGATCATGCTCTTGCTCTTCGTGACCGTGCGGGCACCCGCCGCACGGCACAACTCAAGCACGAGGACCCTTGCCTCGGCGGCGTCGCGGGCCCAGTGGACGGTCCCGCCGCATGCCGTCACGTTGGCCTCGAACGCTTCGAGATAGAGGTCGAGACAGGCCAGCGTGTGGTCCTTGATGTCCCGGCCGAGGTCGCGCAGAGCCTCGAACTCGGGCAGGCGCTCGGCCGCGCGCTGCCGCCCCGCCACCCAGCCGGTCCTGATACCGGCGAGTGCCGTCTGCAATACCGGATCGTCGAGGGCGGCGCTGGCCCGGTCGGCGAAAGCGAGCGGTGTCGCTTCCATGGCTCAGGCCTCGCCGATGGCGGGCGTGGTCACGGCACCCGCCAGCACCTCGGCGACGTGGCGTGCCTTCACGCTCGAGCCCGTGCGCTTGAGCCGGCCGGCGATGTTGAGGAGGCAGCCCATGTCGCCCGCGAGCACGAGTTCCGCACCCGTGGCGGCGATGGCGGCGGCCTTGTCGGACACCATCCGGGTCGAGATCGCGGGGTACTTGACGCAGAACGTGCCGCCGAAGCCGCAGCAGACCTCACCATCCGCCATCTCGACGAGCTTCAGGCCCTCGACGGTCGCGAGCAGCCGGCGCGGCTCGCGCTTGATCCCGAGCTCGCGCAGGCCCGAGCAGCCGTCGTGATAGGTCGCGACCGCATCGAGCCGGACGGCGACGCGCTCCATCCCCATGACGTTCACGAGGAAGCTCACGAGCTCGTAGGAGCGCGACGCCAGATCTTCCGCCCGGCGCCTCAGCTCGGGCTCGCCGTCGAACAGCTCCGGCAGGTGCCGGCGCAGCATGCCCGCGCACGAGCCGGAAGGGGCGACGACATAATCGTAGCCCGCGAAGGCCTCGATCAGACGGCGCGCGAGAGCCTCGCTCGTCGCCCGATCGCCCGAGTTGAACGCGGGCTGACCGCAGCAGGTCTGCGCCGCCGGCACCTCGACCGTGCAGCCCGCGGCCTCGAGGAGATCCACCGCCGCGAAGCCCACGGCGGGCCGGAACAGGTCGACGAGGCAGGTGACGAAGAGGGCGACGCGCGGATGGTCGGGCATCGGCGGTTTCTGGTCCGCAGCAGAGGGCGTTCCCGCACTGTTAGCCGACCGCGGCGGGAACCGGCAACCGTCGGGCGAGCCTCGGCGGCGCCGCTTGGGCCGCTTCCGCCATGGGATCCGTGGCGGCCCGCCGCCGGTTATCCGATCCCGTCGAGAGTCCGAGGAGATGCCGAGATGAGCTCAGCCTCTGCCCGCCCGGCCGAGCCGGAGACCCACCGCTTCGCGGACGACGGCCGGATTCCGAACAGCCGCCTCCCGGTCCTCGTCTACCGCCGGGCGCTGGAGCCGCGGCAGCGCGATCTCGCGGGCGCGTTCGAGCGCCTGTTCGACGGCCACGGCTGGCGCGGCGCCTGGCGCAACGGGATCTATCCGTTCCACCATTTCCACAGCACGACGCACGAGGTGCTGGGCTGCTCGCGCGGCCGCGCCCGGGTGCGGCTCGGCGGCGAGGGCGGGGCGACGGTCACGATCGAGGCCGGCGACGTCGTGGTCATTCCGGCCGGCGTCGGGCACAAGCACGAGGCGTCCACGCCCGACTTCCAGGTGGTCGGCGCCTACCCGGACGGGCGCGACTGGGACATCTGCCGCGGCGAGCCGGGCGAGCGGGAAAAGGCGCTCGCCAATCTCGCCTGCGTACCGCTGCCGACGGCCGACCCGGTCCACGGACCCGACGGGCCGCTGCTGGCCCATTGGGGCGGGTTGGAGCCGAAGCGGCGCTGACCGGAGCACGGGGTCGCTCGCGCGAGACGGCAGGGCTCCGCGCGCGAGGCGACGGCCCCGAAGCGGCGTTTCGTCGGATCGGGGGCGAGGGCCGCCCTCACGCGGCCGGGCGCAGGTCTTCCTTCAGGCTGCCGGCGGCGAGCCGCGCACGGATGCGCTTGATCCGCATGAAGCGCGGGCCCTCGAACGGATCCGTGCCGTAATAGCCGGAACGGAACGCCTCGTAGTGCTCCCTGGCACCCAGCCGTGTCGTCCAGGCCGGCCTGAAATCGGGCAGTGCGCGCGCGAGCTTGTCGCAGCTCACGCGGTACGAGCGCCTGTCGGGCGAGGCGCCCTCGGCGAACACCACCTCGGAGCCCGGCACCGCCTCGGCGACGTGCTCGGCGAGGTCGCGGATGCGCAGGTTCTCGGCCGTGCTGCCGACGTTGAAGGCCTGATCTTGGATCAGGGACGCCGGGGCCTGCAGCATCAGGAGGTAGGCCAGGGTGATGTCGCGGATGTGGACCTGCGGCCGCCAGGCCGTGCCGTCGCTCTTCAGGACCACCTTACCCGTCGTCACCGCGTGGCCGACGAGGTTCGGCACCACCACGTCGAAGCGCTGCATCGGCGAGACACCGTAGGCCGTGGCGCAGCGCAGATATGCCGGGCAGAAATTCCTGTCGGCCAGGCGCTTCAGGTCGCGCTCGACCATCACCTTGCTCTCGGCGTAAGGGGTGAGCGGCGAGAGCGGGCTCTCCTCGTCGGCCATGGCGTTGCCCTCGACCCCGTAGACGCTGCAGCTCGACGCGAACAGGAAGCGCCGCACGCCCGCCGCCTTCGCGGCTTCCGCGAGCCGGACCGAGGCCTCGTGGTTGATGGCGTAGGTCAGGCGCGGATCGAGGTCGCCCAAGGGATCGTTCGAAAGCGCGGCGAGATGGATGACGGCGTCGATGCCGGCAAGATCCTTCGCCTCGACGTCGCGCAGATCCTTTTCGATCTCCGGCACCACGGCCAGCGGCCGCAGCTCGGTCCCGGCGTAAAGGCCGCTGTCGAGCCCGACCACCTCGTGCCCGGCCTCCTGCACGAGCGGCACCAGCACCGCTCCGATATAACCTTTATGGCCCGTCACCAGCACCCGCATGCCATCGCTCCTCGCAGCATCACGCCCGCTGCGGCGAGCCGTAGCGGGCGTGGCCTCAGCTACACCATCCGTGGCGTCGCAGGCCAGTGTCGCAGGAGCCGGCGCACGCGAGGATCGCACACCGCGCGGAAAAGCCGCCTTCGCGACGCTTCGGCGCTTGCCGGAAGCCGGCCGGTCGGGCTAGCGGCACGGATCATCGATGGCCGTTCGGATACCTCCTCGCGGCGGCAGCGCTGCCACGAGACGAATGTTCTGGCGCGATTTGACGACAACTGCCGCGGCGGCTAACGTCCCGTCCGGCCTGCCTGTGGGGACTCCTTGATGGGCACGCATGCCCCGAATTGCCGTTTCTGCGGGACGAAGCTCGTTCACGAGGTGGTCGATCTCGGCATGTCGCCGCCTTGCGAGAGCTTCCTGCCCGCCGAGGCGCTCGACCAGGCCGAGGCTTTTCATCCCCTGCGCGTCCTCGTCTGTCACGAATGCTGGCTCGTCCAGCTTCGCGAGTACGTGAGCGCCGAGGAGATCTTCGGCCGCGAGTACGCCTACTTCTCCTCCTACTCGACGAGCTGGGTCGAGCACGCGCGCCGCTACTGCGTCGCCATGCAGGAGCGCCTGGGGCTCGGCGGGGACAGCCTCGTGGTCGAGCTCGCGAGCAACGACGGCTATCTTTTGCAGCATTTCCTGCCGATGGGGGTGCCGGTGCTCGGGATCGAGCCCGCCCCCAACGTCGCCGCGAAGGCGGTGGAGAAGGGCATTCCCACGCTGGTCGAGTTCTTCGGCCGCGAGCTCGCCGAGCGGCTCGTCGCCGAGGGGCGTGCGGCCGATCTCGTCGTCGGCAACAACGTCCTGGCCCAGGTGCCCGACGTCAACGACTTCGTGGCCGGCATCGCCCGGCTCCTGAAGCCGCAGGGTGTGGCCACGCTCGAGTTCCCGCACCTCGTGGCCACGCTCGAGGGGAACCAGTTCGACCAGTTCTACCACGAGCACTATTCCTACTTCTCGCTCATCAGCGTCGAGAAGATCGGAGCGGCCCACGGGCTCCTCCTGTTCGACGTCGAAGAGCTCGAGACCCACGGCGGCAGTTTACGCGTCTTCTTCCGCCGCGCCGATCAGGCCGGACCGGAGGTCAGCCCGCGCGTGCGGATGCTGCGCGCCCGCGAGCTCGAGGCGGGCTATGCCGACCTCGCCGTCTATCGTGCGTTCGGGGAGAAGGTGGCCCGGACCAAGCGCCGGCTCCTGAGCTTTCTCATCGACGCCAAGGAGGCGGGAAAGAAGATTGCGGGCTACGGCGCTCCCGGCAAAGGCAACACGCTTCTGAACTATTGCGGCATCCGTACCGATTTCCTCGACTTCCTCGTCGACCGCAACCCCTATAAGCACGGCCGCTTCACGCCCGGCACCCACATCCCGATCTTCGGGATCGAGAAGATCGACGAGGCGAAGCCCGATTATCTCGTCATCATGCCCTGGAATCTCACCCGCGAGATCGTGCAGCAGATGCGGCACGTGAGCCGGTGGGGCTGCCGCTTCGTCGTGGCCATTCCCGAGGTCCGGGTGATCGAGCCCCTGGAGTTTCCGGCATGAAGGTGGTCCTGTTCTGCGGCGGCCTGGGTACGCGCATCCGCGACTATTCCGAGAACGTGCCGAAGCCCATGGTGCCGGTCGGGCACCATCCGATCCTGTGGCACGTGATGCAGTTCTACCATCACTACGGCCACAGCGACTTCGTCCTGTGCCTCGGCTACAAGGCCAACGTCATCAAGCAGTGGTTCCTCGACTACCGGCCGGCGATCCACAGCGACTTCACCATCTCCGAGCACGGCACCCGCGTCGAGATCCTGGGCGAGGCGCAGGCCGACTGGCGCGCCACGCTGGTCGACACCGGTATCTGGCGCAACATCGGCCAGCGGCTGATGGCGGTGCGGCGGCACGTCGAGAACGAGGAGATGTTCCTCGCCAACTACAGCGACGGGCTCTGCGACGTCGACCTGCCGGCGATGATCGATTTCTTCGCGGCGAGCGGCAAGACCGCGTGCTTTCTCGCCGTCCAGCCCAACTTCAGCTACCACCTCGTCGATTTCGGCGAGAACGGTCAGGTCCGCGCCTTCAAGACCAGCCACGACAGCGAGACCTGGATCAACGGTGGCTATTTCATCTTCCGGCCCAGGATCTTCGACTACATGCGCCCCGGCGAGGAGCTCGTGGTCGAGCCGTTCCAGCGTCTGATCGACGACGGCGAGCTCGTCGCCTACCGCCACCGGGGCTTCTGGGCGTCGATGGACACGCTGAAGGACAAGCAGCTCCTGGAGGACATGCTCGAGAAGGGCAAGACCCCCTGGCTGCCCTGGACCAAGGAGCGGAACCGAGCATGAGGGCGCTCACCCTCGCCGGCAGCGGCGGGCGCCTGCGCATCCTGTGCCTGGGCGCGCACGCCGACGACATCGAGATCGGCTGCGGTGCGACGATCCTCGACCTGATCGCGCGCGGCGTGCGGCTCGAGGTGGACTGGTGCGTGCTCTCGGCTACCCCGGTCCGGGCAGAGGAGGCGAGAGCGAGTGCCATGGCCTTCCTCGAAGGTGCCGTCGAGGCGCGCATCGAAGTGCAGGGCTTTCGGGACGGGCACTTCCCCTGGCAGGGCTCGGCCATCAAGGAGTGGTTCGAGATCCTGAAGGCGCGCCCGAGGCCCGACCTCGTCCTGACCCACACCCGCGACGACCGGCACCAGGACCACCGCGAGGTCTGCAATCTCACCTGGAACACGTTCCGGGATCATCTGATCCTGGAGTACGAGATCCCGAAGTGGGACGGCGATCTGGGCCGGCCCGGCCTCTACGTGCCGGTGAGCGAGGAAGCGGTCGAGCGTAAGGTGGAGCTGCTGCACCGCCATTTCCCGACCCAGGCGACCAAGCCCTGGTTCGACCGCGACACGTTCCGCGGCCTCGCCCGGCTGCGCGGGCTGGAATGCGCGAGTCCGACGCGCTTCGCCGAGGCGTTCTTCGCGCCCAAGCTCGCCCTCGATCTCGCCGCTCGCTGAAGACGCCGCCATGACCGCCACCGCCTGCACCGCCTGCGGCGGGACGAGGCTCCTCCCCTTCTACCGGGTGGAGGCGATCCCGGTGCACAGTTGCCTGCTTGTCGACACGCGCGAGGCGGCGCTGGCTTTCCCCAAGCGCGACCTCGAACTCGCCTTCTGCGAGGACTGCGGCTTCATCTTCAACCGGCTGTTCGATCCCACCGTGCTCGACTACTCGCCGGACTACGAGGAGACGCAAGGCTTCTCGCCGCGCTTTCGCCGCTTCCTCGAGACTTTGTGCGACGAGCTGGCCGAGCGGCACGATCTTCGCGGCAAGACCGTGCTCGAGATCGGCTGCGGCAAGGGCGAGTTCCTCGTCGCTCTGTGCGAGCGTGCCGGCTGCCGCGGCATCGGCATCGATCCCGCCTACCGCCCGGAGCGCACGGCGAGCCCGGCCATGGACCGGCTCACCTTCATCCGGGACCTCTACGGGACCGATTATCTCCACCTCGCGGCCGATGCCGATCACGTCTGCTGCCGGCACACGCTCGAGCACATCCCGGATGTCTCAGGTTTCCTCGGCCTCGTCCGGCGCGGCATCGGCGAGCGGCGGGGCGTTTCCCTGTTCTTCGAGCTGCCCGACATGGAGCGCATCCTGGTCGAGCAGGCGTTCTGGGACATCTACTACGAGCACTGCAACTACTTCACCGCGGGCTCGCTCGCGAGCGCCTTTCGCCGGGCGGGCTTCAGGGTCACCCGCCAGTGGAAGGCCTATGACGGCCAGTACCTGATGCTCGAGGCCGAGCCGGCCGCGGCGAGCTTCGGATCTTCCGGCGACGTCGCCCGCACGCGCGAGCAGGTGGCGCGCTTCACGGCCGGGATCGCGGCCCGGCTGGCGCAGCTACGCGGCGAGGCCGAAGCCTGGCGGCGGGCGGGGAAGACGGTGGCGCTCTGGGGCTCGGGCTCGAAGGCCGTGGGCTATCTCACCACGCTCGGCCTCGAGGACGAGGTCGCGGCCGTGGTCGACATCAACCCCTTCAAGCGCGGCAAGCATCTCGCCGGCACGGGGCACGCGATCGTGGGCCCCGATGACCTTTCGGGCCTGCGGCCGGACGTGGTCGTCGTGATGAACCCGATCTATGTCGAGGAGATCGCAGCCGAGCTGCGCCGGCGCGGGCTCGCCCCGGAGGTTACCGCACTGACGTGAGCGGCGCCCGCTCGACGGCCTGCGATGCGCCGGCATTGGCGAGCGGCAGGGGCAGAAGCGAGGACGGCTCCGCCGGTCGGCTCTCGACCGGTCGCCCGATCCCGAGGAGACCGGCATAGACCCGCTCGCAGCGCTCGGCCGCCTTCTCCCAGGTGGAGGTCTCGACCACGAACCGGTGCGCGTTCCGCCCCAGCCGCGCGGCCAGCGCCGGATCGTCCGCGAGCCGCACGATGGCCTGCGCGAACGCATCGGTATCGTGGTTCGGCACGACGAGACCGTTGACCTCGTGCTCGACCAGCTTGGCGGAGCCCGCGAAAGCCACGATCGCGCGCCCCGACGCCATGTAGTTCAGGAGCTTCTGCGGCAGGCCCGGACAATCCACCCGCGGCAGGAGGGCGATGCCGGCCTCGGCCATGAGAGCCGGCACGGTCTCGAAGTTCTCGCGGATCACCTCGAGCGCATGGGCGATGCCGAGGCGCTGGGCCATCGGCATGAACGGATCGAAGCTCGAACTCACCAGGAGCCGCAGGCGGAGCCGCGGGCGCTGGGCCAGCGCCTGGGCGAACGCCTGCAGCAGGAGATCGATGCCCTGATAGGGAGCCAGCGTGCCGGTATAAACCAGAAGCTCGGGCCGGGCGGCCGCCGGCGGCTTGCCGCCGGGCGCGAAGCTCGCGACCTCGACACCGTTGCGGACGACGGTGATCCGGCGCGGGTCGAAGCCGTGCCGGTCGGCGAGCTGCTGTGCTATGTCGTCCGTGACCACGATCATGTGATCGGCGAGCCGCGGGATCCAGCCGTCGAGGCAACGGCCAAGGCTCACGGCGGCGCGGCGCAGCCACGACTGGCCATAGGCCGGCAGCTCGCCCGCCAGCATGGTGTGCGCGTCGTAGACCAGCGGCACGCTGTGGCCGCGGCGTCCCCAGGCAGCGGCGAGCAGGCCCTCGAAGTGATGCGCATGGATGACGTCGAAGCCACGCTCGTCGAGCCGACGCGCGCACAGGCGGGCGAGAGTCGGATCCCACAAGGCCAGCTTCGCCAGGGTCGGCCCCGGCGGCAGGCTGCCGATCTCCAACCGGCCGTAGATCCGGTGCACGGGGAAATCGAACTGGCCGCGCTCCTCGGCCAGATGATAGGTGACGAGCTCGACATCGTGCCCGCGGGCGGAGAGTGCTTGCGCCAGGCGCTCGATCCGCAACGGCGTGCCTCGCCGGGCCGGCAGAGGACAGGCTGCCACCATGGCGATCCGCAGTGGCCGTTCGATAGGAATCACCCTCAGAACTCCGCCCGGAAGGATCGGTTGGATAGGACCATACTATATTCAAGCTCCATTGAATCCAACCCTCAACCTTCGCGAAAGACATCCATTCATGAATAATCCATCAAAAGTAGAAATCTATCAACCAAAAGCTTCTCGAAAGCCGCCAGCTATGCCCCAATCCGCTAGTTGGCGAAATGGCCGGGGGCGGCACCGAACAGCCGTGCCTTGAGCCGTTCGGCCCGGCCGACCACGCCGGGTGCCAGGAGAGCGATCGCATCCGTGCCGACCCGCACGAGGTTCCAGTTCACCCACCACCACTGCGCCAGCACCCTATAGCATCGGCGCCGCTGACTGGGAGTAAGGGACTCCGCGCGCACCAGACGCATGTACTCGTGATAGAGATTAAGCGTCGGCAACGCCACCGGCTTCCTGCCGCTGCTGTCGTGCCACAAGGCACGCGCCCGCGCGTCCGCCTGCTGCCGCGTGTAGCGCTGCCGATGTTCGCGCATCTGGACCAGATGCTCGGGAAGCTGCAGCAGGCGGCCGCGCAGCGCCATCTGGGCGAGGAACGCACGGTCGGCGCCGTGAAAGCTCGCGTGCAGGAGCGAGCCTTCCATGGCACGGCGCCGGGTCATCCCGAAGAAATCGACGCAAGAATGCGAGCGCAGCACCATGGCCGCGAAGCGCGCCGCCGGATCGGGACCGCTCGCCGCCCCGAGATCGCTGTCGTAGGTCGCGAACACGATCCCGTGCTCGTCGATGTAGTCGACGACGCTGTTGCACAAGACCGCGTCGGGCGCTGCGTCGAGGGCCGTTACCGTGGCCTCGACGTAGGTCGGCGTCAGCCGGTCGTCGTGCGAGAGCCACTTGAAATACTCGCCGCGGCTCTCGTGCCAGGTCCGGTTGTAGTTGGGGGCGGCACCCAGGTTCCGCTCGTTGCGGAAATAGCGCACCCGCGGGTCCGAGGCCGCGAGGTCGCGCGCGATCTCGCCCGTGCGGTCGGTCGACGCATTGTCGCAGATGACGAGCTCGAGGTCGTCGAAGGTCTGCGCAAGGACGGAGCGCGCCGCATCCTCGAGAAAATTCTCGCCGTTGAAGACCGGCAAACCGATGCTCACGCGCGGCAAGATTCCATCTCCTCCGGCAGGCCGGATCCACACTCCGGCGCGCCGCTATCACGCGCCCCGTCCCGCCGCTAGGCGGCCGCCGCAACATTCCGGGAAATAACGACAGGCCGTTGCTGCGGGTTTCGCCCCGCCAACGCTCGGGTTGAGCGCGAGCCGGATGATTTGTCTTAGCCGACAGATCGGTCGATCACCAGCCGGCACATCGCCGCTGCGTCCTGGCGTATGATTCAGGCGTATCCAGCTGTGCGTGCAGCCGCGCAGCATCAGCCCGGACGGCCTTCAGCCCTTCGGCCACGGCGTTGCCGATGGCGGCATCGATGGTCCCGAGCTCGCTCTCGCGCACCCAGCGGCCGCGCCAAGGCTCGACGGCGCTCTCGAGCCGCGCGCGCAGGCTCTTCCGGCCGCGCTGTAGGGCCTCGCGATTGATCCGCACGTGCGCGAGCTCGTGATCGAGGATCGCAGCGCGCTCGCAGCTCCCTTCCGCGTAGCGCCGGTCGACATAGACGACGACCTCGCTATTGGCGATCCGGGCCTCGATCGATCGCAGGGCGAGGCAGATCTGCCGGCCCGGCAGCGCCGCCCGGGCGAGCCGGTAGCCGGCCTGGCCTTCCACCTGCGTCGCGGTGAGGCCGGTCGTCCGCCGGTCGGGGCGGTCGTCGTGGAGTCCGGCGCCGAAGGCACGCCGCCGGATCTCGGTCTCGGATGCGGCCACGATCCGGGGTGCTTCTGGTGTTTCGGCCCTCACCTGGATCTCCAGGGCAACCGGCTCCAGGCTTCCGCACGTCTCCGCCCTTGCCGCATGGCCGGTGCCGTGCAGGCCCAAGGCCAAGCCGACGCCGAGCACGGCAAGGTGAAGCAGGAGGTGGTTCGGCATGAAGCCTCGCGCTGGCGCCTACCGGCCGAGGATAGCACGTCCTGCCAACGGCCGGGCAATCGGCAGCGCTGCTCAGCTCTGCTCCGTTCCCCGGCTGGTGGAGTCCTTCAGAAACCCGATCGGACCATCGGCGATCATCCGTCGGATGATCTCGGCACCCTCCTCGTAGCTGCGCGCCCGCTGCTCGAACTCGCACACCTGCTGGAGCTTGCCCCGCGCCTGCGCATCGCCCGCCATTCGGCGCACGAGCACGAGCTGCTCCTCTTGCGCCCTCAGCGCATCGTAAAGAGCCTGCTCCCACGCCTCGAGCTGCGCCTCGCGCAGGCTCTCGGCCGTGAAGCTGTGGCCGGTATGGCAGCGAAAGCGTAAGAATCCGTCGTCGCGGATCTCGTACATCGAGCCGTGGCATTCCGGGCAGGTCAGCGGCGCCAGCGTGCCGAGCCGGTTCTGGTCCGGGTCCATGTGGAGCTCCTGGGCGGCGATCAAGGCCTCGATCCGCAGCCGCTCCGGCACCTCGACCGGCGGGGCGCAAGGCTGGCGGGCAAGCTCTGCGAGGAGAGGCGGGATCGTGCACAGCGGCCGTACGTGGTCGGCGGCGGCATGGGCGATGGCACTGCGCGGCATGGCGGCGTACGCGGCCGTGCTCGGATCCTGCACCACGGTGACCCCGCCGCAACGTCGGATCGCGAGGCATCCCGCCGTACCGTCGTCGAGCATGCCCGTCAGCAGGATGCCGATCACCCGGACCGAGCAGTTGACGGCGGCCGAGCGGAACAGCGGATCGATCGCCGGGCGCACGCGGTTCTCCCGTGGGCCGCGCCGGACATGAATGTGGTTTCGGCCGACCAGAAGATGCCGATCGGGTGGCGCCACGTAGATCCGGCCGCGCACGAACCGGGCTCCCTCCTCGGCCGGCTCGACGTCGAGCGGTCCCGCCGCGTCCAGGATGTCGGGCAGATAGCTCGACGGTCCATTACCGCGATGGATCGTGACGAACATCGCTGCCGGCAGATCGGCGGGCAGGCTCGCCGCCAGCTCCCTCAGCGCTTCCACGCCCCCGGCGGAAGCGCCGACGACGATCACGTCCCGCGTGCAGGGTTGATTATCGGAGCCCGTCACGTTCTCTCGCCGGCATGGTATCATCGAAGAGATGGAGACAACGCGCCGGACGGGGGCCATGCTCCGCGAGGACCGCTCCGATCGGCCATCTGCGGTCATTTGCCGCAGAGGACGGCCACCTCGGGACGTTGCGTGCGCTCGTGATGGCCGTTTCCACACGGCCCGCTCGGCAAAGCATGCGGCTCGGGCTCGATCAAGGGAGTGACCGCCTCGATGAAGGCGCAGGAAAACCTCTTCGTCGTCGGCATCGGGGCCTCGGCCGGCGGCATCGAGGCTCTGGAAGGTCTGTTCCGGCACATGCCGGCCGATACGGGAATGGCGTTCATCGTCATCCTGCACCTGGCGCCGGACAAGGCGAGCCACGCCGACGAGGTCCTGCAGCACTTCACCAGCATGCCGGTGGAACGGATCGTCGACGGCATGGGGGTCGCCGCCGATCACGTCTACGTCGTCTCCCCGAAGAGCCGCATCACGCTCGAGCGGGGCCGGCTCAGGGTGCATCCCGACGAGGAGCACGGGCGGCGGGCCCGCAACCCGATCGATCTGTTCTTCGCGAGCCTGGCGGAAGATCAGGGCGAGCACGCGATCGCCATCGTCCTCTCGGGCGGGGGCAGCGACGGCACGCTCGGCATCAAGGCCATCAAGGAGAATGGCGGACTGGCTCTGGCGCAGGGACGGGACCACAGCAGCCCGCGTCACGAGAGCATGCCGCAGAGCGCCATCGCCACGGGTCTCGTCGACCTCGTGGTGCCGGTCGAGGACATGGCAGAGAAGCTCCTGGCCTATGTCCAAAGCTACGGCCCAACCGCGCGGATCGTGAGCCGGCGGGGCGAGGTGACGCGGGAGGAGGATACCAGGAACATCAAGCGGCAGATCTGCGCCGTCCTGCGCGACCAAGTCGGCCACGACTTCAGCCGCTACAAGGAGAAGACCTTCCTGCGTCGCGTCCAGCGTCGCATGCAGGTCGTGCAGCTCACCGATGTCCGGGAATACGTCAAGCGGCTGCGACAGGATCCGGAGGAGGTGACGTTCCTCTTCCGCGATCTCCTGATCGGCGTCACCAGCTTCTTCCGCGATCACGAGGCGTTCGAGGCGCTGGCCACCCTGGCGATGCCCAAGCTGTTCGAAGGCAAAGGTGCGGGCGGCACGATCCGCGTCTGGGTTCCGGGCTGTGCCACGGGCGAGGAGGTCTATTCCATTGCCATTCTCCTATACGAGCACATGGACAGGCTGTCCGCGCCGTTCAAGGTTCAGATCTTCGGTACCGACATCGACGAGTCGGCCCTGGCCGTGGCCCGCGCCGGCCGGTACCTCGCGAGCTCGGTCGAGGACGTCTCGCCGGAGCGGCTGCAGCGCTTCTTCACTGAGGAGGCCAGAACCTACACGGTGTCGAAGGAGCTGCGCGACATGTGCATCTTCTCGGCCCACAGCGTGGTGCGCGATCCGCCCTTCTCGCGGATCGACCTGATCTCCTGCCGCAATCTTCTGATCTACTTCGACGCCGAGCTGCAGAGGCAGGTGATCCCGGTGTTCCACTACGCGCTGCGCCCCGGCGGCATCCTGTTCCTGGGCATTTCCGAGAACGTCAGCCAGCATCCCGACCTGTTCACCCCGCTCGACAAGAAGAGCCGCATCTTTCAGCGACGCGACCATGTCGGCTCGCAGGTGCAGTTTCCGCTCCTCCTGCCGGGCCCCCGCCTGCTCGCCAATTCCACAGCGGCCCGAGGCAATCAGGCCGTGCCCGGCGTCTCGCTGCGCCGGCTGGTCGAGACCAGGGTGCTGGAGCAGTTCGCGCCGGCGCACGTCATCGTCAACCGCGACGGCAACATCGTCTACTACTCGCCGAGGACAGGCAAATATCTGGAGCAGGCCCCCGGCCCGCCGGGTCATCAGCTCCTCGCCATGGCACGCAAAGGCCTCAGGCTTGAGCTTCGCAGCGCGCTGCAGAAAGCCATCGAGACCCGCCGCACCGTGATGCGCGAGAACATCGCTATCGAGGTCGAGGACCGCATCCAGCTCGTCAATCTCGCGATCGAGCCCCTGGCCGACTCGGATGCCGATCCTCTGTTCCTCGTGCTGTTCACCGACCTCGGCTCCCCCATGACCCAGGAGGCGCTGGCGGCACGGCGTGGTGCTGCCGGCGATGGCGACCCGAACCCGGCCCAGCTCGAGGTCGAGCTGCGCGACACGCGCGAGCGGCTGCAGTCCACCATCGAGGAGTACGAGACGGCACTGGAGGAGCTCAAGGCGGCCAATGAGGAGCTGGTCTCGATGAACGAGGAGCTCCAATCGGCCAACGAGGAGCTCGAGACCAGCAAGGAGGAGATCCAGTCGATCAACGAGGAGCTGCAGACCGTCAACCAGGAGCTCGGCACCAAGGTCGACCTGCTCAACCAGACCAATGCCGATCTCCGGAACCTGTTCGAGAGCACCCAGATCGCGGTCATCTTCCTCGATCGCGATCTCGTGATCCGGAGCTTCACCCCCGCCACCACCGGGCTCTTCAGCCTGATCCCGAGCGACCGGGGACGGCCGCTCACCGACATCACCTCCCATCTCGACTATGGCAGCCTCGCCGAGGATGTGAGGAGCGTCATCCAGAGCGGCCAGCCGGTCGAGCGCCGGGTCGCAGCCCGTGGCGGGTCCCTGCACTATCTCATGCGGATCCTCCCCTACCGGAGCATGGATGCCACGATTGAGGGCGCTCTCGTCACCTTCGTCGACGTCACCGTGACGATTCAGGCCGAGCAGCAGCAGCGCATGCTGGTCCAGGAGCTCAATCATCGTGTGCGCAACATGCTGGCCGTGGTCGGCTCCATCGCCAGACAGACCATGATCCGAGCCGCCTCGCCAGAAGCGTTCCTGGAGAGCTTCCTCGGCCGGCTCGACGCGCTCGGCCGCTCGCACGGCCTGCTCTCGCGCGAGCGGTGGGGCGAGGTGGGCCTGCGCGAGATCCTGCTCGCGGAACTCACGCCTCAGGCTGGCACCGAGCGCGTCGAGCTCGAAGGGCCGACCATTCTTCTCAAGCCCAAGATGGCGCTCGCGTTCGGCCTGATCGCCCACGAGCTCACCACCAACGCGCTGAAGCACGGCGCTCTGTCCGTGCCCGAAGGCCGCGTGCGGCTCACCTGGTCGCTCGAGCAGCAGGACGGCAAGCCCAGTGCCCTCGTGCTGCGCTGGCGCGAGACGGGCGGGCCGCCCATCTCGGCTCCGGAGAACACCGGCTTCGGCTCCGAGCTGATCGACCGCGAGGTGCGCTTCGACCTCGGCGGCACGGTCAAGACCGAGTTCCAAGAGGGCGGATTGTGCGTTACCATTAAGGTTCTGGCCGATTCCATGCTGTTCGCGGAGCCGGCGCATGGCCAGCAAGCCTGAGGAGCCCGAGAGCCCGGCACGGCGCCGGGTCCTGATCGTCGAGGACGAAGCGCTGATCGCGCTCGACATGGAGGCCACCTTGCGCCAGCAGGGCTACGAGATCGTGGGTCTGGCCACCTCGGTGCGCGAGGCCATCCGCCTCCTCGACGAGATGCGGCCCGATGCGGCCGTGCTCGACATCAATCTCGGTCAGGAGAAGGTGTTCGTGCTCGCGGACGCGCTCGCCGAGCGCGACGTGCCCTTCGTGTTCGTCACCGGCTACGAGCCCGAGATCCTGCCACCGCGGCACCGTCATCGGCCGACCGCCGTGAAGCCGTGCCGCGGTCGGCTGCTCGTCGAGCTCCTGACACGGGCGGCGATCCTCCCGCGCTGAGCGACCATGCCGGCAGCGCGCTTCTCTTCGGGGAACCGCCCTCCCCCCGAGCCATTTCTGAGCGCAGGAGGCATGATGACGCATCCGCAACAGGATATCGTCGCTCTGCTCCCCGAGATGCGTGGCTTCGCGCGCAGCTTGGTGGGCGGCGATGCCCATCTGGCCGATGATCTCGTGCAGGATGCGGTCCTGCTTGCGCTGCGCTCCTGGGATAGCTTTCAGCCCGGCACCAATCTCAAGTCCTGGCTGCTCAAGATCGTGCACAACCGCTTCCACAGCCTGAAGCGGCGCAGCTACGTCAAGGCCGAGGTCGCGTCCGACAATCTCGAGAGCCTGTCCTGGATCCGGCCAAGCCAGGAGCAGAGCATCGAGATCGACGCGTTCAAGCGGGCCTTCGGTGCGCTCAAGTCGGAGCACCGCACGGCGCTGGTACTGGTCGGCGTGCACGGCCTGCCCTACGAAGAGGTCGCGAAGGTCTGCGGCTGCGAGATCGGCACGGTGAAGAGCCGCGTCAATCGGGCACGCACCCTGCTGAAGCAGATGCTCCTCGGCGAGGAGCCGTCTCGGGCGATCACGGTCCGCCCGGCGAAGCGGCGCAGCAAGGTCGAGATCACCGCCCTGCCCTCGATCGAAAGCCTGCCGCCTGCCGTGACCGCCGTTCCGGTGATGCCACCTGCACCGGTTCTCGATGCTCTCGCCGAGACCGACCGGCTCATCGTCCGGGCCGAGCTCCAGCTCACCTGCTACCAGAAGATCGTCGATTGCCTCGGCCGCGCCCGGGTCAACCTCGATGCCGGATATGCCATGCTGCGCCGGGCCGAAGAGCATCTCGTGATGCTCAACGCCTACCGCGACCGGCTCCTGCTCGGCTGCGGCATCGGCCCCGCCTCCGCCGTCATCGGGGCCACTGCCTAGCGCCGGTCGGTCCGGATCAGCTCTCTGCGGCGGTGTAGGGCTGCTCCAGCACCCAGACGTCGCGCTTCAGCTTCTCCACGCCTGCCCGCTTCGGGTGATCGAGGACGTGGAGCGTGTAGATGTGGTTGTGCCACATCGCGTTCTTGAAGATCCGCTTGTCGCGCAGGCAGTTGAACGGATGGACCTGCCGGAAGCGGTGCAGCTCGTTGAACTCGCGCACGGCGAGAAGCTCGCCCACGGCGGGGTTGGCGTTGTCGATCAGCACGGCACCCAGATAGACCAGCGTCATCGGCAGGTACTTCTCGGCCGGACCCAGAAGCGCCTGCATGGCGTCGACCGTGCTGGAGTAATAGGCGAGATCCAGCGAGACGAAGCCCACGGGGGCATCGAGGCTCTCGACGAAGCCGCGCGCCGTCTCGCCGACGGGGCCGTAGATCACGCGCACGCCGGGCGGCAGGTTGCGCTGCAGCGCCTCCCTGTCGGGCAGCGGGAAGTCGCCTTCGATGAACTCCTCGGGATAGTCGCGGTAGTCCACCGGCCGCGGCATGCCGGTACCGGTGTCGAAGCCGACGATGCCGATCTCGACGCCGGTATCCTTGGTGACGTGCCTGGCGAGCCAGGCGAGGTTGACGAGCCCGGCCCCGGCGGCGACGCCGAACTCGAGGGCGTAGATCTTCCCGATCCCTTGCGCCTTGGCGTAGTCGGCGGCCTTGAGGAGTGCAAAGGCATAGCGGCGGCGCTCGACGAGGTCGAAGGCGACCTTGGCGCGAAAGCTGCCGAAGAAATAGACGAAGAGGCTGATGAGGTTGAGGTGGATCGGCTCGGCCAGCCGCTCGCGGAGCTGGCGCTCCCAGAAATCCACGTCCTTCAGCTTGCTCAAAAGGAACATCATGTCCCTCCGCAGTTCTCGGCGGTAGTCAACACAATCGTTCCGGGCACACAAGGCGGAGATCGTCGCGGGCGGATGCTGGTGCGGCGGCAGGTGGGGGGCTTAATATCGAAGGAGGATTGCCGACGAGGTCGCCCATGACCGGGCCTGCCGAGAAGCGGATGACCGTCGACGAGTTCCTGCGCTGGGACGACGGCACCGACACCCGCTACGAGCTGGTCGACGGCGTCATCCGTGCGATGGCGCCGCCCGGTGGCGCGCACGGGACCGTCGCCGCGAACGCTACCGCGCTGATTCATGCGGCGCTTCGGAGCCGCCGGCCTTGCCGCCCCCAGGCCGAAGCCGGCGTGCGGATCAACGATCAGACCTGGTGGCAGGCCGACATCGCCGTCACCTGCAAGCCGCCAGCACCCGAGATCGTCGAGCCTCTGCTCGTGATCGAGGTGCTCTCGCCTCATACCCGGGCGCATGATCTCGGCCGCAAGCTCGACGACTACAAGACGCTGCCGTCGGTCCAGGAGATCTGGATGATCGACAGCGAGAAGCGCTGGGCACAGGTCTGGCGGCGGGGTGACGAGGGCCGGCTCGGGCAGGACCTCGTCGGCAGCGCCGTCTTCGAGAGCGGCGTGCTGCAGGCCTTCGTGCCGCTCGACGAGCTCTACGCCGACAGCGGGCTCCGAGCCTCATTCCGCGGTTGACCACGGCCCGCCGCGCTCCGAGGATGAGGCCGGGCGCAAGAACCGACAACGAAGCCGCGCCCGCCTGAACCGGAGAGTTTGGGATGACGAGCAGGGTTGAGGCTAGAACGACGGGAGCCGGCGGGCTGTCGCGCCGCCATCTCCTGCAGGTGACGGGCACTGGCGCCGCGGCGCTGGCCGTGGCCGGGCGCGCGGGCTTCGCGCAAGAGGCGGGGCCACCGCTCAAGATCGGCTCGCAGGGGCCGTTCACGGGCCCGGCCAGCCGCACGGGTGCCGAGATCAGGAACGGCGTCACGCTGGCGATCGAGGATGCCCGGGCCGCGGGCGAGATCCCGGTCACGATCGACGGCAGGAAGCGCGACGTCGAGATCGTCTGGGTCGACGGCCAGTCCTCGCCCGAGACGGCGGTGAAGGCCTATACCGACGCGATCACCCGCGAGAAGGTCAACTTCTTCATCAGCGGCTGGCACTCCTCGGTGGCGATGGCGCTGAGCGAGCTGAACTCGACCTACCGGATCGTGCATCTCGGCGATCTCGGCGAGACCCAGTTCCTCTCCGAGAAGATCAGAAAGGATCCCGAGAAATACAAGGGCTGGTTCAAGGGCTGGCCGGCGCCGCCGGTCCTGGCCGGGCTCTACGGGCCGCCGCTCAAGCACTTCATCGAGACCAAGGCGTGGCAGCCCGTCAACATGAAGGCGGCCGTCCTGGTCGAGGACACGGATTTCGGCCGCGGCTGGGGCGAGGCCGCGATGACGAGCCTCAAGGAGGCAGGCTTCGAGGTCGAGCCCTACGACGTGACCGCGCTCGACGAGTCCGAGTTCGGTCCGCTGCTCCTCAAGTACAAGGCGAAGAAGGTCTCGCTCGTCGGCATGACCTCGACCGGCAGCACGGCCGTGGCGAACTTCGTCAAGCAGTTCCGCCAGCAGAACGTCAAGGCGCTGCTGATCGCGCACGGGCTCACCTGGTTCAACGAGTGGCCGCAGCTCACGGGCGACGCTTCGGACTATGCGGTGGCGATCGACAGCCCTTATGCGATCTCGCCCGAGCAGAAGGCCTGGCTCGCGCATTACAAGGAGCGCTTCGACGCCGAGCCCAGCATCGCCGCGGGCGGCATCAGCTACGATTACGCCCGCATGGCGATCAAGGCGCTGAACACGGCCGGCACGCTCGACTTCGACACGCTGGTGAAGACGATCCGGAGCATGTCCTACAAGGGTGTCTGGAACCTGTACCGGTTCGCGAGCGAGGCCGGGCCCAACGCCATGGCGCCCAACGAGGTGATGACCGGGCCGTTCATGCAGGGCTTCTTCTTCCCCATGGCCCAGTTCATGGGCGGCAAGGCTGCCGTGGTCTACCCGACCGAGTTCGCGGAAAAACCGTTCCAGGCGCCGCCCTGGCTCTGAGGCGGACGATCCGGGGAGGTCTCCGGCCTCCCCGCTCCTCTTCCCGGCCCGAGCAACGAAAGGCCATGGCACGACATGGCGCAGCCCATTCTCGTCGTCGAGCAATTGCGCAAGAACTTCGGCGGGGTCGTCGTCCTCGACGGCGTGTCGCTCGCCGTGGAGCGCGGCCGGATCCACGGCGTCATCGGCCCCAACGGAGCCGGCAAGACCACGCTCTTCAACATCATCAACGGAGTCTATACCGCGACCAGCGGCAGCATCACGTTCAAAGGCGAGGCGATCACGGGCCGCCGCGTCACCGACATCGCGCGGCGCGGGCTCGGGCGGACCTTCCAGGTGGCGCGCGTCTTCAACGAGCTGACCCTGCTCGAGAACATGCTGGTACCCACCGTGCCGCAGCGCATGGCGCATCGAGCGGCGGTCGAGAAGGCGCGTCATCTGCTCTCGCTCGCCGGCCTGTCGCGACTCGAGCACAGCCCGGCGGCCGAGATCTCGGGCGGACAGAAGAAGCTGCTCGAGTTCATGCGGACGCTCATGGCCGAGCCCGAGCTCATCCTGCTCGACGAACCCTTCGGCGGCGTCAACCCGGCGCTGGTCGACCGGCTGACCGAGCTCGTGCTCGAGACCAACGCCAAGGACGGCCGCACCTTTCTCCTCATCAGCCACGAGATGCCCTCGGTGATGCGGCTCTGCGGCGACGTCACCGTGCTCGCGGCGGGCAGGACCATCGCTCGCGGCACACCCGCGCAAGTTCGCGAGGACCCGGCGGTGATCGAAGCCTATCTCGGCCATTGAGGGGAATGCCGCCATGAGCCTCCGTGTCGAGGGCGTCACTGCAGGCTACAGCCGCGAGGCGCCGATCCTCAAAGGCGTCACGCTCGAGGCCAGGACCGGCCTCGTCACCGTGATCATCGGCCCGAACGGGGCCGGCAAGTCGACGCTCCTGCGCACCATCTACGGCTATCTCCGGCCGAGTGCCGGCACGATCACGCACGACGGCACACCGCTCACAGGATTGGCGCCGGCCCGGATGCTCGAGCACGGCATCGCCTACCTGCTGCAGGGACGGAGCACCTTTCCCGCCATGACGGTCGAGGAGAACCTGGAGCTGGGGGCCTGGACGATCCGTAAAGACAAGGCGCGCGTGCGCGAGGCCTTCGAGCGGATCTACGGCCGCTATCCCCAGCTCAAGGAGCGCCGGCGGCGGCCGGCGGGCGCGCTCTCGGGCGGCGAGCAGCGCCTTCTGGAGGTGGCGCGGCTCACCATGACGGGTCCCAGGACCCTGCTGCTCGACGAGCCCTCGGTCGGCCTCATGCCGAAGCTGGTCGACGAGGTCTATGCCGAGATCGCGCGCCTCAAGGAGGACCGCTACACCATCCTGATCGTGGACCAGAACGTGAAGCAGGCAATCGGCATCGCGGATTGGGTCTATGTCCTGAACCTCGGCGAGAACAGCCGTCAGGGGCCGGCGGAGCAGTTCCATGAAAGGCTCGATGCCATCGTGCGGGAGTGGCTCTGAGCCATGGACCTGAGCCTCCTCCTCGATCCCGCGATCCTCTCCGAACTCGTCTTCCAGGGCCTCGTCCGAGGTGCCATGTACGCGCTCATGGGCGTGGGCCTGGCGCTGATCTTCGGCATCCTCGGCATCGTCAACTTCGCGCAGGGCGAGCTCTTCATGCTCGGCACCTACGCGATGTTCTTCTGCGTGAGCGTGCTGGGCCTGCCCTTCGTCGTCGGCGTCGCCGCCGCCGCAGCGCTCCTCTTCCTCGTGGGTGCTCTGATCGAGCGCGGCCTGATCGAGCCTTTGCGCCGGCGCTCAGGGCGTAACTGGCTGATCGATTCCTTCGTGCTCACGATCGGCCTCATGGTGGTCCTGCAGAACCTGGCCCTTCTCGCCTTCGGCAGCACGCGCCGCGGGGTCGCGACGCTGCTGCCGGGCAGCTTCGACATCGGCCCGGTCACGATCACCTACGAGCGGCTGATGATCCTGCTGGTCGCGACCGCGCTGGTCCTGGCGCTCGGCGCCTTCGTGAAGTTCACCCCGCTCGGCAAGGCGATCCGCGCCACCGCCCAGCATCCAGAAGCCGCGCAGACACTCGGCATCGACACGCCCAGGATCTACACGATCTCGTTCGGCATCGGTGCAGCACTCGCGGGTGCGGCGGGAGCGCTTCTGATCTCGATCTTCCCGGCCTTCCCGACCGTGGGCTACCAGCCCTCGCTCAAGGCCTTCGCGGTCGTGATCCTGGGGGGCTTGGGCAACGTCGTGGGCGCGATCGCCGGCGGCATCCTGCTCGGGATCGTCGAGGCTTACGCCATCTTCTTCCTCTCCGCCGGCTGGCAGAACGTGCTCACCCCCATCGTCATCATCCTCGTCCTGATCCTGCGGCCGCAAGGGCTGTTCACGCGCCAGGGAGAACGGCCATGAGGACGGCCGTGGAGACGCCGGCGGCGGCATCCGGCTGGTGGCGCAGCCCGCCCGCCCGCTGGCTCAAGGTGGCGGTGCTGCTCCTGCTCCTCGTCCTGATCCCGCCCTGGTCCGGCAACCCCTACATCACGACCATCTTCATCTCGGCCGTGATGTTCGGGATTCTGGGTGCGATCTACGACCTGATGATCGGCTTCGCCGGCCTCACCAACTTCGGCTATGCTGGCTTCATCGCCGTCGGCGCCTACGCTTCGGCGCTCGCCACCTTCCATTACGACGTGAACCCGTGGCTGGGCCTTATTCTGGGCGGGCTCGCCGGGGCGCTCCTGGGCCTCTTCACCGGCGTCGTCACGCTGCGGCTGCGCGGGCTCTATCTCGGCCTCACCACCTGGTTCCTGGCCGAGGCCATCCGCCTGACGATCTCGAACGCCACCGACTACACGCGCGGCGTGATGGGCCTCAACGTCGTCCCGTTCCCCGACCTCTTCGGCGTCAGCTTCGCCCGCGGCCAGCTCCTTTCCTACTACTATCTTCTCCTGATCTTGGGGGCTGCGATCCTGATCGCGATGGCGCTTCTCTTACGCTCGCGTGTCGGTCTCGCCTTCAGGGCCATGCGCGAGGACGAGCTCGCGACACAGAGCCTCGGGCTCGACACGGTCCGGCTGAAGCTGCTCAACTTCACGCTGGCTTCCGCCTTCACCGGGGTCGTGGGCGCCTTCTACTGCCGCTATCTCGGCATTCTTACGCCCACACCGGAGGAGTTCGGCGTGCCGCGCACGGTCGAGATCCTGACCATCGCCTATGTCGGCGGGCGCGGCACGCTCTGGGGCTCACTGTTCGCGGCCTTCCTCCTGATCGGGCTGCAGGAATATTTCCGCTCGCTCGAGGCTTGGCGGCTCGTGATCTACGGAACGCTCCTGATCACCGTCATCCTGTTCCTGCCCAAGGGCCTCGCCGGCCTGCGGCGCTATCTCTGGTGAGACGACAGCGGCAGCTCGAACAGCCGGCCCCACCGCGGCAGCCGGTCGTCGATGCCGGCGAGCCGGAGGCTGTGCCAGGCCATGGCGTGGTTGCTCGAGGTCACGGGCTTACCCAAGGCAGCCTCGATCTCGCGCGCCACTTCCGCCACGCGGAGGCTCGTGCAGGAGACGAACACGGCATCGACGCGCGGATCGCGGCCGAGCTCGACCGCCGCATCCCGGATCGAGGCCACGTCGATCCGGGCCGCGCGTAAGTCGTCCTCCTCGTTGAACGAACCGAACACCGGCACGGCGAAGTCCCGCGCCTCGATGTAGCGCCGCACGGCCCGGTTGACGTCGTCGCGGTAGGGCGTGAGCACGGCGATGCGCTGCGCCCCGAACGCCCGGAACGCGGCGAACGCGGCCGTCACGGGCGTGGTCCCCTTGGCCTCGGGCCGGGCTTCGCGGATCTTCGCGAACACGCCCTCCTCGCCGATCACCATGGCGGCCGAGGTGCAGCCGAACGCCACGACCTGAAGCGGCAGGCCCGGCATGATGACGGCGGCACAGTCCGCGATCCGGGCCTCCATCGCCCGCAGAGTCTCGGGCGTGATTTTCGCGTCGTTCCAGATCCGGCTCTCGTAGAGTGCGACACCGTCGAGCCCGGTCATGATCAGGCGCCATTCGTGCTCGATCGTCTGGTCGGTCGCGAGCACGATGAGTCCCAGCCGCGCCCGCGCCGCGATACCCGCATCGAGCGTGTGCGGAAGATGGGTGCGGTTGACGAATTCTTCCTCGATGACGCCGCTGTCCATGCCTCGCCCTCCCCTTCAGTGCCGCAGCATCATGGTCGAGACGTCGTGCTCCGGCGTGCGGCCCGCGAGAAGATCCGCCGTGATCCGCGCCGAGCCGCAGGCCCAGGTCCAGCCCATGTGGCCGTGGCCCGTGTTGACCCATAAGTTGGCGAGCCGGCCGCGGCCGAAGATCGGCAGGTTGTCCGGCGTCATCGGCCGCAAGCCCGCCCAGTATTCGGGCTCGTCGTAGTTGCCGGCATCGGGAAACAGCTCCTTCGCCGCTTTCAGCATGGGCGCGAAGTCTTCCGGCCGGTAGGACCAGTCGTAGCCCGCGAACTCGGCGATGGCGGTCATCCGCACCCGATCACCATAGTTCGCGAACGCGAACAGGTTGTCCTCGTCCACACCCGAAAGCGTGGGCGGATTGTTGCGCCCCTCGATCGGCAGCGTCACGGAATAGCCCTTGATCGGGTAGACCGGGAGATCGAGCCCGATGGTCCGGCCCACGGGCGCGCTGTAGCAGCCGAGCGAGAGCACGTAGGCGTCGGCCTGGAGCTTCCCCTTGTCGGTGCGAACACCTGTGACCCGGTCGGCCTCGGTCTCGATGCCCCGGATCGTCTCGCCCATGCGGAACGCGACCCCGCGCTCGCCGAGCCAGGCCGCGAGCCTGCGCGTGAACAGGCGCGCATCGCCGCTCTCGTCGCCGGGGGCGTAGAGAGCGCCGGCGAACCGGTCGCGCACGGGCTCGTAGACGGGGTCGATCTCGGCCGCCTCGTCGGGGCTCACCATGCGCACCTCGACGCCCTCGTCGCGCAGAATCTGCGCCGTGGCCGCGGCCCGCTCGAGCCCCTCGCGCCGGCGGTAGAGATAGAGCGCTCCGCCCCGCCTGGCACCATAGGCGATGCCGGTGTCGGCCACGACCCCGTGCAGCCGCTGCTGGCTGTAGAGGCATAAAGCCACCTTGCGGCGCGTGTTGTAGGCCGCCCGCTCGCTCGTGCACTGGCGATAGAACTTCCAGCACCAGCGCCAGAACTGGGGATCGGCCTGGAAACGGAAGCGCAGCGCCAGATCGTCGCGCCACAGTGCCCGGAAGAGGGTCTTCACGGCCTTGGGCGACGACCAGGCATAGGCATGGCCCGGTGCGATCATGCCCGCATTGGCATAGGAGGTCTCGCTCGCCGGCTCCTCGCGCCGGTCCACGACCACGACCTCGTGCCCGTCGCACCAGAGCTCGTAGGCCGTCGCGACTCCGATGACACCTGCCCCCAGAACGGCGACCCGCATCTGCATCATCCTCGCCGCCATCCAGCGCTACGCGCGATGGTGCTGCCGACGCGCTCGTCCAGCCGATGATACCGGATCGCCATCTGCCCTCCCCGTTCTCGTCGTCACGGCGAGCTTAGGCGACGGCGGCAGGCGAGGGGAAGACGGCCGGCAGCCCGCCATGTCTGCACCACGCACATGGCTGTGTCAGAAAGAGGCTCCGCCCGGCTGGGGAAAACCACCTTCGGACGAGGGCAGGAACCGATATCCGCGCGGCTACAGCGCGCGCCTCAGGAGGGCGAGCACGATCATCCAGAACGGCAACGCGAGGAGAAGCGCCCAAGCCAGGCCGCGCATCGGGTCGCCTCTCTGGGGCGGCCAGCCGGGCCTCTGCGTTCGGGGAAGCCGCGGCGTCACGTGCGGACGGACGAGACCCGCCCTCTCGTGCGCCGTGACGCGACACATCTTGCCCTTGCGTCGCAGACACATCGGCGGCGCCAGGCCGAGCGCGAGGATGCGGGCTCGATCGTGTTCCCGCGGAGTGAAAAGAGTCTTGGTCATCTGCTGGTTGCTCAGAGCCTCGGCAGAAGGGTCGGATGCAGATATGGCGTGAGCAAGCATCACCCCGGTACACGGTTCCGCGAGAAAACACGCTCGCCGGCACACGGTTGCGCGAGCCGTCTCACCTATGGGCGAGGCTCGGCAAGGGCGCCCCGAACGCCGTCCTCGCGAGCGCATGTCGAAAAATCCGCCACGCCCCCTTGTGTCCGAAAACATCGCTTCCCAAATACCGGCACGTCAGGCGGCAGTCGGGATCGAGAACGATACGGCAGCCGCCCCGAGCCCGGTCAAACGACGGGCAATCTGCACAGTCGCTCAATTGGAGGACGTGTGATGCGTAATCTCGATCTTTCCCCGCTCTTCCGGTCGACCATCGGCTTCGACCATCTCGACAAGCTGATCGAGTCGGCTTTTCGCGACGCCAGCCGCGACAACACTTATCCCCCTTACAACATCGTGAAGCTCGGTCAGGACAAGTACCGCATCTCGATGGCGGCCGCCGGCTTCTCCGAGCGTGACCTGGACATCACCGCCCATGGCGGTCTCCTGACCGTGAAGGGGCAGATCCAGGAGCCCGAGAAGGGGGTCGAGTATCTCCATCGCGGTATCGCCCAGCGCTCCTTCGAGCACCGCTTCCAGCTCGCCGACCACGTGAAGGTCGTGGGTGCGAAACTGCGTGACGGTCTGCTCGACATCGAGCTCGAGCGCGAGGTGCCCGAAGCGATGAAGCCGCGCAAGATCGAGATCGGCAGGGAGAAGCCGCAGCCGCGCGTGATCGAGGGCACGCCCGCGAGCGAGGCCGCAGCGGCCTGACCCGACTTCGGAGACGAGGGGCCGTCAGGGCAGCGGAGCGGCCCTTCACGACGAACGGTCGATCGGGAAGAGGGGGCGAGAGCCCCCTCTTTCGATTTCACATCCCTGGTTTCACCAGCGCCCGGCTTGTTCCTGCTCACGGGCCTCGGCTATATCCTTTCTTCTATGAAGAACGTGCTGCCTTCCCCTCTCGTAGGCGTCACCTCCTGTCTGAAGCCGCGCGACCATTCGCACTTCCACAGTGTCGGCGACAAATATGTCGACGCTGTGGTGGCGGGTGCCGCGGCCATCCCGGTGCTGATCCCTGCCATCGGCGAGCGGCTCGATCCGGACGCGCTGCTCGAGCGCCTGGACGGCCTCCTCGTCACGGGCAGTCCCTCCAACGTCGATCCTTCCCTTTACGGCGGACCGCCACCGCGCGAAGGCAACGAGGCCGACCCGGCGCGGGACGCGACCACCTTGCCCCTGATCCGCAAAGCCGTGGCCGCAGGCGTGCCGCTGTTCGCCATCTGCCGCGGCCTGCAGGAGCTCAACGTCGCCTTCGGCGGCTCCCTGCACCAGCACGTGCACGAGGTGCCCGGCCGCTTCGACCACCGATCCGACAAAACCAAGCCTTACGCCGAGCGCTACGGCCTCGCCCATCCCGTCACGCTCACACCCGGCGGCAGACTGCAGGCGATCCTCGAAGGTGCGGCCCGGATCGAGGTCAACTCGCTCCACGGCCAGGGCATCGACCGCCTCGCCCCCGGCCTCGTGGTCGAGGCCGTAGCCGACGACGGCACGATCGAAGCGGTGAGCGTCGCAGATGCCAGGAATTTCGCGCTCGCCGTGCAGTGGCATCCCGAGTGGCAGGTGCTCGAGAATCGCTGGTCCCGCCTGATGTTCGCGGCCTTCGGCGCCGCGGCCCGGGCGCGGGCCGCCTCCAGGACCAGGCATGACCCAGTTCCAGCAGTGGCTTAGAGAGCACCACGTCACCGAGGTCGAGTGCATCGTCGCCGACATCAACGGCATCGCCCGCGGCAAGATTCTGCCGGGCGAGAAGTTCCTGCGCTCGCTCGAGGACGATTCCTTGCGCCTCCCCGAGAGCATCTTCATCCAGACGGTCACGGGCGATTATCCCGAGGAGGACGTGATCGATCCGATCGATCGCGACATCCGGCTCCGGCCGGACTTCAACTCGATCCGCCTCGTCCCCTGGTATCCCGAGCCCACGGCGCAGGTGATCGCCGACTGCGTCTACCACGACGGCTCGCCGGTCGAGATCTCGGCCCGCCACGTGCTGCGGCGCGTGCTCGCCCTCTACGAGGAGAAGGGCTGGAAGCCGGTCGTCGCACCCGAGCTCGAGTTCTTCCTCACCAAGATCAACGAAGACCCCGACTATCCGCTGGTGCCGCCCGTCGGCCGCTCGCGCCGCCAGGAGACCGCGCGCCAGTCCTTCGGCATCGACGCCGTCAACGAGTTCGACCCGATCTTCGAGGACGTCTACGACTGGTGCGAGGCGCAGGGGATCGACATCGACACGCTGACCCACGAGGCCGGGGCGGCGCAGATGGAGATCAACTTCAACCACGGCGACGCGCTCGAGCTCGCCGACCAGGCCTTCCTGTTCAAGCGCACCCTGCGCCAGGCGGCCTTGAAGCACGGCATCTACGCCACCTTCATGGCCAAGCCCATGGAGAACGAGCCCGGCAGCTCGATGCACGTGCACCAGAGCGTCTACAGCTTCGAGACCGGGCGGAACCTGTTCTCGAACGCCGACGGCGAGGCGAGCGAGCTGTTCCACTGGTTCATCGGCGGGCTGCAGAAGTTCCTCCCCGCCGCGATGCCGCTCCTTGCCCCCAACGTCAACTCGTACCGCCGCCTGCGCCGCTGGTCGACGGCGCCGATCAACGTTCACTGGGGGATCGAGAACCGCACGGTGGGCCTGCGCGTGCCGATCTCCTCGCCCGATTCCCGCCGGGTCGAGAACCGGATCGCCGGCGCCGACGCCAATCCCTATCTCGCCATCGCGGCCTCGCTCGCCTGCGGCTGGCTCGGCATGGTGGGCGAAATCGAGCCCACCGATCCCATCAAGGGCTCGGCCTACCGCTTGGCCCAGACCCTGCCGCAGCAGATGCCGGACGCGCTCCGCAAGCTCCACCAGAGCGGCCCCTTGAAGGAGGTCCTGGGCGAATCGTTCGTCGAGGTGCTGCTCGCCGTGAAGCAGGCCGAGCACGACGCCTATCAGCGCGTCATCAGCTCCTGGGAGCGCGAGCACCTGCTCTTGAACGTCTGAGCCCAGCACGACGGCCGCGCGACCTGCCCGACGTCCTTCGCCAGAACCCGGGCCTTCCGTGGGCGTCGCGGCAGCGAACCCGACCTGCGGCCAGCTCCGGGACGGAGCTCACGGCGACCTGAGCCCGAAGGACACGGCGTAGGCCTGAACCCGCGCATCGATCAGCGGGTCGTCCGAGACCTCGATGCCGTCCGGCAGGTTGTTCGGCATGAACACATTCTCCCGAGCGATCCGATCCGCCTCCGGCGGCACCCTGTCGAAAGCAATGGTGCCGAGCTCCACCAGCTCGCGGTCCTCGGGCCAGGGCTGGGTGGCGTCCCGCGTCTGGTCGCCGGGGCGGGCGAGCTGGGCCATGAGGTGGTACCGCACCGGCTGCCCCTGCCCCAGGCGCGCGACCATGTCGTCCATGAGGAAGTTCGGTGGCCGCCGGGATGCCTCCTCCGCGCCGAGCGTCTGCACTCCCTCGACCGGGACTACCCGTGCGCGGAAGGGTCGACGCTTGCCGGCCGCGTCCACGAAGACGAAGGCATTGATGCCATTGTAGGCCGTTCGCGCGAAGCTCGCCGGCGTCGCCAGGCTCGCCGCGGCGCGGGGCGCCGCGGGATGGGTCTCGCCGAACCGCTCGAGCGGCGTGGGCTTCGGCACGCCCGGACCGCTGGCAGCGGCGGCGCGCAGCAGTTCCAGGAACTCCTCGCCGGTCGCCACGGGGAAGAAGGGCAAGGTGTTCAGCACCATGTCCATCTGCTCGCCGTTCGGCAACTGGAAACGCACCGCGAGGCCGTTCGGCCGCGCCTGCGGCGAGCCGTCGGCAATGTCGGGAATGCCGGTCGCATCGGAGAAGCGTCCGATGACCGGCACCGTCCCGCTCCGGAACAGCGAGGTCCGGCTGAGCCGGGCGCCGGCCTCGGCGGGGATGAAGCTGCCCTCCACCACCACGCCCTTGGCGTGGTTGACCCGCATCCCGGTGTGCCGGCCGAAAAGCTTCTGCATCACCTCGATGGTCTGCTCCGCCACGGTGGCGGCGTCCCGAGCAAAGGCGGCAGCCGGCGCAAGGGCGAGAGGGAACGTCAGGGCCAGCGCAGTGGCGACACGCCTGATCCTGATCGAGTCCATTGCTGCCTCTCTGCGGGTTGGGATGGCACGGGACGGTAGCAAAAGGGGTCGCCTCGTGGACCGGCGGTGGCCGCCGGGTCGGACGACCCTGACCTCCACCCCGATGTTGTCGTGCGTCGCCCGGCAGTAGGGGCGGATCTCCTCGCGGGCGATGCCGGCCACCTCCTCGATCCCTGCCCCGTCGCGCTCCGGGACCGACACTTCCGGGGCGACCGTCAGCCGGAAGCAGCCGTCCTCTCCCCGGCCGATGCCGTCATGAGCGGCGACAGAGGACTCCCGGATCGAGGCCTCGTGCTCCCGTGCCACGCGCAGGAGGGCATTCTCGAAGCAGGCGGCGTAGCCGGCGGCGAAGAGCTGCTCCGGGCCGGCCACAGCAGCGCCCATGCCACCGAGCTCCTTCGTCAGCGCCGGCGGCAGGTTCGGCACGCCATCCGGCGAACGGACCTGCCGCCTGCCGGTGGCGGTTGCGCTCGCGGTGTAGAGAACCTGCATCCCATCTCCTCCCCCGAGCGGCCGACCGGTCGGCAGGCATCGGCACCGTGCCGACCAGAGATCGCCGGGCGAAACCGCCCGCTGCCTGCCTGGTTCCATCACCAGGCTGCGAGCCCCAAGCGGTCGCCGGCGGGCACCGGCCTCAGTGCATGCAGGCTCCGCCGCCGCAGCAGCCGCCGAAGCTCGGCCGCTCGCTGGCGCAGGCGCCCTCGCCGCAGCCGCCCTCGAAGCTCGCCCCCCCGTCATCGCTCCGGCCGCCGATCGCCGGCCGTGCCAGGGCGCGCGGCGCCGGCTCGGCGCAGGTCGGGCAGGGCTGCGGCGCGTCGCTCTCGCTCATCTTGCCCCAGGCCGAAAACTCGCCGTGCTGGTCGCAGTGGTAGGTATAGAGTGGCATCGTGGCAGGCTCCCGATGAATGGCTGAACGAAGATATAGCGGCGCTGGCGCAACCCCGCGAGAGCGTCCAGCGCCGTGCGCTACCCTTCGCTCCCTTCGATACTCCTGCTAGGAGATAGGCGCGAAGGTAAGAACAACGACGGCCGCATAATGCTCTCCGAACAGACCCGCCGCTGGCAGGAGCTCGACGCCCGCCATCACTTCCATCCTTTCACCACCCACAAGGAGCTCGCGGAAAAAGGTGCGAGGATCATCACCCGCGCCGAGGGCTGCTACGTCTGGGACAGCGAGGGGCACAAGATCCTCGACGGTATGGCGGGCCTGTGGTGCACCCAGATCGGCCACGGCCGCGAGCGCCTCGCCCGGATCGCGCACGACCAGATCAGGCAGCTCGACTACTACAACGCCTTCTTCCAGTGTGCGACGCCGCCCGCGGTCGAGCTCGCGGCGAAGCTGGCGCAGCTCCTTCCTCCCGGCATGGACCGGTTCCACTTCGTGAACTCGGGCTCCGAGGCCAACGACACCGTCATCAAGTCGGTCTGGTATTACTGGAACCTGATGGGGAAACCCGAGAAGAAGCACTTCATCAGCCGAACACTGGGTTACCACGGTGTCGGCGTCGGCTCGGCCAGCCTCACCGGCATGCGCTTCATGCACGAGCCGTTCGACCTGCCGCTGCCGCGCTTCCACCATATCGGCAACCCCTATCCCTGGATCGAAGGACGCGGCAAGGACCCGGCCGCGTTCGGCCTCGAGGCCGCGCGCTGGCTGGAGGAGAAGATCCTGGAGCTCGGCCCCGAGAACGTCGCGGCCTTCGTGGCCGAGCCGATCCAGGGCGCGGGTGGCGTCATCATCCCGCCCGAGACCTACTGGCCCGAGGTGCAACGCATCTGCCGGCAATACGACGTGCTTCTCGTCTCGGACGAGGTGATCTGCGGCTTCGGCCGCACCGGAAGCTGGTGGGGCCACGAGACCATGGGGTTCGAGCCCGACATCGTCTCGATGGCGAAGGGCCTGTCCTCGGGCTACGTGCCGATCGCGGCCGTCGCGTTCGGCCGACGCGTGGGCGACGTGATCTTTGCCGGCGAGAAGGAGTACGCGCACGGCGTCACCTATGCCGGCCATCCCGTCTGCGCGGCCATAGCACTCGAGAACATCAGGATCATGGAGGAGGAGGGCCTCGGCACGCGCGCCTCCGGCCCGATCGGCGCCTATTTCCGCGAGCGGCTCACGACCCTCGCCGATCATCCGCTCGTGGGCGAGGTCCGCACCAAGGGCCTTCTCGCCTGCGTCGAGCTCTGCAAGGACAAGGCAACGGGCGAGCTGTTCCAGCCCGTCGGCAAGGTCGGGCTCGTCTGCCGCGATCTCTGCGTCGAGAACGGGCTCGTCATGCGGGCGATCCGCGACGGCATGGTGCTCTCGCCACCCCTGATCGTCACCGAGGAGCAGATCGACGAGATCGTCACGAAGGCGAGAACGAGCCTCGATCAGACCCTGGCCGCCATCGGCCGAGCCTGAACGGTGATGCCAGCCCGACGGGAGCGCTCATGCTGACGATCCTGCGCCAGACCTGGGCGCTGCTTGCGGGCATCGCCCTGCTCATGCTGGGCCACGGGCTCCAGGGCACGCTCCTGGGCGTGCGCGCGAATCTCGAGGCATTCCCGGCCGCGATCACCGGCTTCGTCATGTCCGGCTACTATATCGGCCTCCTTCTCGGCTCCTTCTCGACGCCCAGGCTGGTGTCCCGGGTCGGACACGTGCGGGTGTTCGCAGCGCTTCTCTCCTTGGGCTCGACCGCCATCCTGTTCCATGCGCTCTTCATCGAGCCTCTGGCCTGGTTCGCGATGCGGCTGCTCACCGGCTACTGCTTCGCGGGCGCCTTCATCGTCGCCGAGAGCTGGCTCAACGGCAGCGCCACCAACGAGACGCGGGGCCGGCTCCTCTCGCTCTACATGGTGGTGCAGATGGGCGGACTCGCCGCCGGCCAGTTCCTGCTCAACCTCGCCGACCCGAAGGGGTTCGCGCTGTTCATGCTGGTCTCGGTGCTGATCTCGGTCGCCTCGGTGCCGATGCTGCTCACGGCGAGCCCGGCACCCGCCGTGAGCTCGCCGCGCGGCATCGGCCTTTGGGAGCTCTATCGCGTCTCGCCTCTGGGCGTGGTCGGCATCGTCGGGGTGGGCGTGGCCCATAGCGGCCTCTACAGCATGGGGCCGGTGTTCGCGGCCGAGGAAGGGCTGTCGGTCGCGGCGATCTCGGTCTTCATGGCAGCCGTGATCCTGGGCGGGGTGGTGTTCCAGGTGCCGATCGGCCGCCTCTCCGACCGGCTCGACCGGCGCTGGGTGATCGTGGCAGCGACGCTCCTCACCGCCGTGGTGGCCCTGCCGCCCGCGCTCTTTCCCGATCTGCCGCGCTCCTCCCTGTTTCCGGGCTTCTTTCTCGTCGGCGGCCTGTCGCTGCCGCTCTACGCGGTCTGCGTCGCGCACACGAACGACTTTCTCTCGCCCGAGCAGATGGTGGGGGCGAGCAGCGCCCTCATCCTGGGCTATGGCCTGGGCGCAGCCATAGGTCCCACGCTCACCGCGAGCGCCATGCAGCTCGCCGGCCCTTCGGGTTTCCCCCTCTTCCTGGCGCTCGTTCACGGCGCGATCGGCCTCTTCGCCTTCTACCGCATGACCCGCCGTCCGACCGTGCCCGCCGAGGAGCGCGGGCCCTACATCGTGCTGCCGGCGCCCTCGCCGGTCGTCACCCCGCTGGCGCAGAAGAGCGCTCGTGCCCAGCCCGAGGATCAGAGCATCGAGCCCGTGGCGCTGGCCGATGCAGGGTGACAAATCCGTGCCTTGGCTGCTTTTAGGCCTCGCACCGGAGCCGGTTCGGCGTTATAGTGCAGACGTGGATGAACACCGCCCAGGATCGACGCCGCCATCTCTTCGACTTAGCTCCTCCCAATAGCCCCTGCTCTCGCCGTCCCGCGGACGGCAGGGCCAGTCGCCAGCGGTCTCTCCATTCGGCGTCGTCAGCCTTGGCGAGTATCATGGCGGCATGTGGGCTTCACGAGCCGAGTCTGCAGGGAAATCGGGGCCGATAGGGGTTGGTCGACACCATCCTCAACTCGTCAAGCCCTTCGTGCCCTGGGTAAATCGATGTCTTGTAAACTCTTTGTCGCCAACTTCCCCTACTCGACGACGAGCGACGAGCTGAGTGGCCTCTTCAGCACGCACGGCAACGTGCTGTCGGTGAAGATCGCCACCGACCGGGAGACCGGTCGCTCGCGCGGCTTCGGCTTCATCGAGATGGGCTCCGAGCAGGAGGCGGACAACGCGATCCGCGAGCTCGACGGCTACCAGATCGGCGGCCGCAGCCTCGCCGTGCGCGTTGCCGAGGAGCGCGCCCGTCCGGGTGGTCCGGGCGGTCCCCGCGGTCCGCGCGGCCCGCGCTCCGAGAATGGCGGTGGCGGCTTCGGTGGCCCGAGGGGCGGCGGCTTCGGCGGCCCGCGCGGCCCGCGCGACGATATGGGGGGCGGTGGCGGCTTCGGCCGTGGCCCGCGTGGCCCCCGTTCCGGCCCGCGCTTCTGATCGCCTGATCCGAACGAGCGTCGGTTCCGCCCCGCTGTCGGCGAGACGGCGGGGTGGATCGCGCCGTACTTCGAACGCAGGGTGGCAGCCTCCCGCCCGGCGGGTGTCTTTGTCCCTCCGGGGCTCGCGTTGACGCTGCCCCGCCTGCTTCCTACATACGGGCCTGGACTGCAGATCGACCCAGCACCGGGATGATCGTCGAGCTAAGCGCCCGTTCCAAAGAGGTTTTCCGCCAGATCGTCGACGCTTACGTCGCGACCGGCGAGCCCGTTGGTTCCCGCACCATCGCCAGACGCCTGGAGGAGCAGGTCTCGCCTGCGACCATCCGCAACGTCATGGCCGATCTCGAGGAGGCAGGCCTCCTCTATGCCCCCCACACCTCCGCCGGTCGGCTGCCGACCGAGGCAGGCTTGCGGCTCTATGTCGACGGCCTGCTCGAGGTGGGCAACCTCACCGAGGAGGAGCGCCACGCGATCGAGAGCCAGTGCGCCGTGCGCGGCCGCAGCATCGAGGCCGTCCTGGGCGATGCGTCGGACGCGCTCTCGGCCCTCTCGCGCTATGCCGGCATCGTCACCGCCCCCACCAACGACCGGCCCTTCCGCCACATCGAGTTCGTTCCGCTCTCGCCGGGCCGGGCGCTGGTCATCGTGGTCGGCGACAACGGCCTCGTCGAGAACCGGGTGATCGACGTGCCCTTGGGCATGCCCGTCTCGACCCTGATCGAAGCCGGCAACTATCTGACGGCACGGCTCAGCGGCCGGAGCTTCGCGGAAGCGCGTGCGCGCATCGTCGAGGAGATCGAACAGCACAGGACCCAGCTCGACGCGCTGACCGAGAAGGTGATCAAGGCCGGGCTCGCCACCTGGTCCGGCGACGGCGACGGCCGGGGCAGCGGCTTTCTCATCGTGCGCGGCCACGCGAAGCTGCTCGACGACGTCACGAATCTCGCGGACCTCGAGCGCATTCGGACGTTGTTCGAGATGCTGGAAGCACGACAGAGCATTCTCCGCCTGGTCGAGCTCACCCAGTCCGCGAAGGGGGTGCAGATCTTCATCGGCAGCGAGAACCAGCTTTTCGGTATGTCCGGCTGTTCGATGATCGTTGCCCCCTACCGCGCGGGCACGGAAGGCGGGCGCGGGGCCTCCGTCGTGGGGGCGATCGGTGTGATCGGCCCCACCCGTATGAATTATGCCCGCATCATCCCCCTGGTCGACTATACCGCCCGGGTGGTCAGCCGGCTTCTCGGCGCACCCGACACCGAGACGAGACGATGAGCGACACGACGCGCGAGAATTCCGAGATCGAGCAACCTGCCGCGGCCGCCCCGGCGAACGACGCCGCTCGGGCATCGGCCAACGACACCGAGCCACGGACGGAGGAGGCGCCCACACCCGAGGAGGTGGCCGAGCTCAAGGACCGCCTGCTCCGCACGCTCGCCGACATGGAGAACCTGCGCCGGCGTACCCAGCGCGAGATCGAGGACGCCCGCAAGTTCGCCATCACCGGCTTCGCCCGCGATCTCCTCGAGGTCGCCGACAATCTCTCCCGTGCGTTGGCCTCGGTCCCGCCCGAGGCGCGCGAGGCGAACGAGTTCGTCAAGAACCTGGTGCTCGGCGTCGAGATGACCGGGCGCTCGCTCCTGAACGCCTTCGAGAAGCACCAGGTCCGCAAGGTGGAGCCGCAGAAGGGCGACAAGTTCGACCACAAGCTGCACCAGGCGATGTTCGAGGTGCCGACCAACGCCCAGCCGCCCGGCACCATTGCCGAGGTCGTGCAGGCCGGGTATGTGATCGCCGACCGCCTCCTGCGGCCGGCGCTCGTCGGTGTGGCCAAGGCGGCTCCGCAAGCGGATACCGCCGCGGACGAGGAGACGACGGAGCCGGGGGTGCGGGTCGACACCGTCGCCTGAATCCGGCCTCGGGGAACGGAGGCGGCGCTGCGCCGCCTCGCCTGGCAAGCATGCACTGAAGGACAGCGCTCATGCAGAGCAGCGTGAAGAAGGTCGTCCTGGCCTATTCGGGCGGCCTCGACACCTCGGTTATTTTGCGATGGCTGCAGGACCACTATCGCTGCGAGGTCGTTACCTTCACCGCTGACCTCGGCCAGGGCGAAGAGCTCGAGCCCGCCCGCGCCAAGGCCGAGATGATGGGTGTGAAGCAGATCTTCATCGAGGATCTGCAGGAAGAGTTCGTGCGCGACTTCGTCTTCCCGATGTTCCGCGCCAACACCCTCTACGAGGGCAGCTATCTCCTCGGCACCTCGATCGCCCGGCCCCTGATCGCCAAGCGCCTGATCGAGATCGCGCAGCTGGTGGGGGCGGATGCGGTGGCGCACGGGGCCACCGGCAAGGGCAACGACCAGGTCCGCTTCGAGCTGTCCTGCTATGCGCTCAACCCGCACATCAAGGTGATAGCACCTTGGCGCGAGTGGGATCTCGATTCCCGAGAGAAGCTGATCGAGTACGCCGAGGCCCGCCAGATCCCGATCCCGCGCGGCAAGCGGGGCGAGCCGCCCTACTCGACCGACGCCAACCTGCTCCACATCTCCTACGAGGGCAAAGCGTTGGAAGACCCGTGGGTCGAGCCCGACGAGGAGATGTTCACCCGCACCGTCTCGCCCGAGCTCGCCCCCGACAAGCCCACCTATGTCGAGATCGGCTTCGAGCGCGGCGATGCGGTCTCGGTCGACGGCGAGCGCCTGTCGCCGGCCCAGCTCCTGCGTCGGCTCAACGACCTCGCGGGCGCTAACGGCGTAGGCCGGCTCGATCTGGTCGAGAACCGCTTCGTCGGCATGAAGAGCCGCGGCGTCTACGAGACACCGGGCGGCACCGTGCTTCTGGCCGCGCACCGGGCGATCGAGAGCATCACGCTCGACCGGGGTGCCGCACACCTCAAGGACGAGCTCATGCCGCGCTACGCCGAGCTCATCTACAACGGCTTCTGGTTCGCACCCGAGCGCGAGATGCTCCAGGCCCTGATCGACAGGAGCCAGGAGAACGTCACGGGCACGGTCCGCCTCAAGCTGTACAAGGGCTCGGTGCAGGTGGTGGGCCGCAAATCACCTTGTACCCTCTACAGCCATGCCTTCGCGACCTTCGAGAAGGACACGGTCTACAACCAGCGCGACGCCGAGGGCTTCATCCGCCTGAACGCACTGCGCCTGCGCATTGGCGCCCTGGCGAAGGAGCTGGCGGAGAAGTGATTCGAAGAGCCCGAGCGCCGGTCGCGTAAGCCGGCCGGGCCATCGGACGCCCATGAAGCGAGGCCGGCGGTGTCTTCCCGCCGGCCTCTTTTCTTGCCGTCGCGGGGGGCCGGGGGGGGGCGGGGGGGGGGGGGGGGGGGGTCACCCCCGGAGGAGGTGGGGCGGGGGGGGCCCCGGGCGGCC
>NZ_JBBLZC010000015.1:93997-109837 GCF_037908215.1 Benzoatithermus flavus
CCGCCCGCCCCCGCCGGGCGGGGGTGTCCTCCCCCCGGCTTTTTTCTGTGGCGGCGGCCCGCCCGGGGCCGGCCCCCCGCCACGGCGTCAGGACGAACCCTCGCTCAGATCGTGCGATTGGCCTGCCCGCGGCCGACCTCGAGCAGGCGGGTGGCCAGGCTGCCGGTCAGGTCGAGCTGACGCGACAGGCCGTCGGCGAGCCGCGACAAGGTCTCCTGGACGAAGGCGCTCTGGATCTCGATCGCCTCGCGCCAGTCGCGCACGGCGACGAGGCGCTGCAGGGTCTCGGCATTGTGCCGGAGCTGCTGGTTGGTGAGCTCGAGCCACAGGCGCGCCAGATCGCTCTCGATCCGGAGCGCCGTGTCCGCGGCCTCGGACGAGCCGGCCAGCATCCGCCGGCCGGCGTCACCGATCCGCTCCGCAGCATCTCTCGCCACATCCGTCGTCCGACTGGTCGCCTCCTTGGCGAGGTTCGCAGTCCTATCGGCTGCCTCCTTCGCGGCATCGGTCGCCCGGTTGGCCTCGTTGCGCTCGGCATCACGGTTGGCAATCTGCGCCATCGACTTCCCTCTCTCGCTGCTTGTCGGTCCGATCGTCGGCGCACGTGGCGCCTTCGTGACGCACTGCGAAAAGTCTCGCACCGCGAATGGTTCCGAGCTTGCCGAAATTTCGTGAGATCCTCGTGACGATCTTCATTCCTGAAAAGGGAGTCCCCGTCGGTCAGGCATGTCGAAGATCATGCTGCAACGCGGTGGAACGATCGGCCCGGCGAGTGGTTCTCCCCCTGCACATCCAACAGGGCGGGAAAAAGGCAGATGGCCACGCCGACCCGGAACGATGAGACGACTATCCCAGTAGTCGAAGAACGGGCAGTCATCCGCAAGCGCAAGCGGATCACCGGCGCCGTACGTATTAGGATTGTTAACTCAGAACACGAGCAGGTGATCGAGGAGCCCGTCGCCAGCGAGGAGGTCGAGGTCGAGCGGGTTCCGGTCGATGCGTGGGTGGAGACCGCAGCCCCGATCCGTCAGGAGGGAGATACCACGATCATACCGATCCACGAGGAGGTGGTCGTGGCCGAGAAGCGCCTGAAGCTGGTCGAGGAGATCCGCGTCACCCGCCGCCACTCGAACCGGCTCGCCACGGAACGCGTGCGCCTGCGCCGCGAGGAGCCTGTCGTCGAACGCCTCGACGCCGAAGACGACGCCCCGGCCTGAGACGGCCGCACAGACCCCTTATTCCAAACTCGGGAGATCGACATCATGACGACAACCGTGATCGGCGTTTTCGACGACGATATCGTGCGCAAGGTGACCAGCGAGCTGCGTGATGCAGGCTTTCAGGATCGCGAGATCGAGCTTCTCGACGCCGAGGGCGAAGCGCTCGTCGCCGCGATCGTCGGCCGCGGCTTCGCCGAGGACGATGCGCGCTCTTATGCCGAAGCGGCCGGGCGCGGCAAGCAGCTGCTCGCGGCCTATGCGCCCGAGGTCCGCATCCAGCAGGCCGTGGCGATCATGGAGCGCTACGAAGCCGAGGAAGGCGCCTCCGACGGGCAGCGCCGGAAGCGCGAACAGGCCGAGAGCGTGCCCGTGGCCGAGGAGGAGCTCGCGGTCGGCAAGCACAAGGTGCTGCGCGGCGGCGTGCGCGTGACGAGCCGGGTGGAAGAGCAACCCGTCGAGGAGACCGTCACCTTACGCGAGGAGCACGTCACGGCCGAGCGCCGGTCCGCGGACCGGGAACTGAGCGAGGACGAGGCCGAAGCGGCGTTCCAGGACAAGGTCGTGGAGATGACCGAAACGGCCGAGGAGCTCGCGGTCGGGAAAGAGGCGCGCGTGGTCGAGGAGATAACGCTCCGCAGGGAGGCCGAGGAGCGCGAGCGCACGGTGAAGGACAAGGTCCGCCGCACCGAGGTCGAGGTCGAGAAGATCGAGCCGCAGGCGAGGAAGCGCCGCTGAGGTCCGGGTTTCGGCAGGGCGGGCCCGATGCTCGGGCCCGCCCTATGGACGGAGTCCGGCCATCGCCCGGAGCGCATCCTCCAGGATCACCGCGGCCGCGTAGTGGTCGATCGGCTGGCCCTTCCTGGGTCGCGGCAGTCGGCCCTCTTCGATCGCGTCCTCGACGGCAAACGTCGTGAGCCGCTCGTCCTGCAGGAGCAGCGGGAGGTTCAGCGCCGCCACGAACCGTCTGGCCTCGCGGCGTGCGGCCTCGGCCATCGGCCCCTCGCTGCCGTCCATGTTGAGCGGCAGGCCGAGAACGAGGCCTACGACCTGCCGCTCGCGGATGACCTGACGCAAGCGCTCGATGTCCCTGGCCCGGTCCGCTCGCTCGAACGTCCGCAGCGGTGTGACCAGCCGGCGCTCCGGATCGGTCCCGGCGAGCCCGATCCGGCGCTTGGAGAGATCGAGCGCCAAGAGGGAGCCCCTGGTCGGCAGGGCGGCGAGGAAGTCCCCGAGATTGTCACACAAGGTCAAGGCGTGTAGCTTCCGCGGCGCTTCCATGACCGGCGAGGAGCTGCCGGATCTTCCACGGGGATTGTTGCCCATGTCGCTCGACAAGGCCACGGTGGCGCGCATCGCGACGCTGGCGCGGATCGAGGTGCCGGAGGCCCACCAGGAACGGCTCGCCGGCGAGCTGTCCAAGATTCTCGACTGGATCGAGCAGCTGGGCGAGGTGAACACCGACGGCGTGGAGCCGCTGCGCGCGGTGATGCCGATCAAGGCGCACTGGCGCGAGGACGTCGTCACCGACGGCAACCGTCCGGACGACATCCTCAGGAACGCACCCAAGTCCCATGACGGCTACTTCGTCGTGCCCAAGGTGGTCGAATGACGGACCTCACCCATCTCACCCTCAAGGCCGCCCGCGACGGGCTCGAGGCCAGGTCGTTCTCCGCACGCGAGCTCGCGCAGGCGCATCTCGCCGCCATGGAGCGCCATCGGGCGCTCAACGCCTTCATCACCGAGACGCCGGAGCAGGCGCTGCGCATGGCGGAAGCCGCGGATGCCAGGCTCGCGCGGGGCGAAGCCGGGCTGCTCGAAGGCATCCCGCTCGCGATCAAGGATCTCTTCTGCACGAAGGGCATCCTCACCACCGCCGCCTCGCACATCCTGGACGGGTTCATTCCGCCCTACGAGTCGACGGTGACGCGGAAGCTCTGGGAGGCGGGTGCCGTCTGCCTCGGCAAGACCAACCTCGACGAGTTCGCCATGGGCTCGTCCAACATGACCTCCTATTACGGCGGCGTGCGCAATCCCTGGACGCGCAAGAGCGACAACAGCGACCTCGTCCCCGGCGGCAGCTCCGGCGGTTCGGCCGCGGCCGTGGCCGCACGGCTGTGCTCAGGCGCCACCGGCACGGACACCGGCGGCTCGATCCGTCAGCCGGCCGCATTCTGCGGCATCGTCGGCATCAAGCCGACCTACGGCCGCTGCTCGCGCTGGGGCACGGTCGCGTTCGCGAGTTCGCTCGACCAGGCGGGCCCGATGGCACGCACCGTCGAGGACTGCGCACTCCTGCTCCAGGCCATGTCGGGCTACGATCCCCTGGACAGCACGAGCGCCGACATGGAAGTGCCGGACTGGGCGGGCACGCTCACGGGCGACGTCCGGGGCTTACGCATCGGCATTCCCAAGGAGTACGCGATCCCCGGCATGCCGGCCGAGATCGAGCGCGTGTGGCGCGAGGGTGCCGACTGGCTGGAGCGCCAGGGTGCCGAGATCGTCGAGGTCTCGCTGCCGCACACGAAGTACGCGCTTCCTACCTATTACATCATCGCTCCGGCCGAGGCCTCCTCGAACCTCGCCCGCTACGACGGGATGCGCTACGGGCTTCGGGTCGAGGGGAAGAACCTCGTCGAGACCTACATGAAGACGCGTGCCGCCGGCTTCGGCGCCGAGGTGCAGCGCCGGATCATGATCGGCACCTACGTGCTCTCGGCAGGCTACTACGACGCCTACTATCTGAAGGCGCAGAAGGTGCGGCGCCGGATCGTCGAGGACTTCGATGCGGCCTTCGAGCGCTGCGATGCGCTCCTGACCCCCACCGCCCCTTCCGCCGCGTTCCGCGCCGGCGAGAAGATGGACGATCCGGTCGCCATGTACCTCAACGACGTGTTCACGGTGACGGTCAACCTCGCGGGCCTGCCCGGCCTCTCGGTCCCGGTCGGACTCGACGCCAGCGGTCTGCCACTCGGCCTTCAGGTCATCGGCCGCGCCTGGGACGAGGCCACGGTGTTCCGCGTCGGCAAGGCGATCGAGGACGCGGCCGGGTTCACGACCCTGCCCTATGGGCTGGAGGAGACGGCGTAAGGTGTCAGGCGGCGTCCTCGAGCTCGACCACGACGCGCTTGCCGAGCGCGGCGAGCGCCCGGCGGATCAGCTCGGGCCGGGCGATGAGGCGCCGGGCGAGCTCGCCCCCCGTGGCACCCTGCTCGTGCAGGGCGTGCCAGAGCGCCGCCTCCAGGGCAAGGCCGGCCTCCGGCTCGACCGGCGCCCGGTTGCCAGGCGGGCCGGGCGCCGGGATCGGCAGCCGCCGCCCGATGGAACAGGCGAGCAACTCCTCGCGGTAGTCGCGGGCGTTCGCCATCGCCTCGGGGACGTCCTCATCGTCAGTGACGGCGTTGTTCCAGTCCGGGAAAGTGACGAGCCAGATGCCGCCATCCTCCTCGGTCATTCGCTCGAGCTCGATCGGGTAGGCGAAGCGCATCCGTGGCCACTCCGGATTTTCGCATCACAGACAGCACTGCTTCCGCCGTCGTTCACGGCATAGTCGAAAACCGGGAAGCTCTTGCAATGCCCTACACCATCGAAGGCAACACCGGCACCTGGGAGGTCGTCTGCGGTCTCGAGGTGCACGCGCAGGTCACGAGCAACGCCAAGCTGTTCAGCGGGGCCGCGACCGCGTTCGGTGCCGCGCCCAACACGCAGGTCTCGCCGGTCGATGCCGGCATGCCGGGCATGCTGCCGGTGGTGAACGGGTTCTGCATCGAGCAGGCGGTGAGGACCGGCCTCGGCCTCAAGGCCAAGATCAACAAGCTCTCGGTGTTCGAGCGGAAGAACTATTTCTACCCGGATCTTCCCAACGGCTATCAGATCAGCCAGTACCAGCATCCGATCGTGGGCAAGGGCAAGCTCACGATCGATCTTCCCGACGGCAGCACCAAGGACATCGGCATCACCCGCCTCCATCTCGAGATGGACGCCGGCAAGTCGCTGCACGAGAGCCATGCCGATGCCAGCCTCATCGACCTCAACCGCTCGGGCGTGGCACTCATGGAGATCGTCTCCGAGCCCGACATCCGCTCGCCCGAGGAGGCGATGCTCTACATGAAGAAGCTGCGCTCGATCCTGCGCTATCTCGGGACGTGCGACGGCAACATGGAGGAAGGCAGCCTGCGCTGCGACGCCAACGTCTCCGTGCGTCGGGTGGGCGACCGGACGTTCGGCACGCGCTGCGAGATCAAGAACGTCAACTCGATGCGCTTCGTCGGCCGCGCCATCGAGTACGAGGCGCGCCGTCAGATCGAGATCCTGGAATCGGGCGGCGAGATCGTGCAGGAGACGCGCCTGTTCGATTCCGCGAAGGGCGAGACGCGCTCGATGCGCTCGAAGGAAGAAGCGCACGACTATCGCTACTTCCCCGATCCCGACCTTCTCCCGATCGAGCTCGACGACGCGTTCATCGAGAGGATCGCGCAGGATCTCCCCGAGCTCCCCGACGAGAAGAAGGCCCGCTTCATCGAGGAATACGGGCTTCCGGCTTATGATGCCGGTGTCCTCGTCGCCGAGGCCGCGACCGCGCGCTACTTCGAGGAGGTGGCGAAGGGACGCGACGCCAAGCAGGCCGCGAACTGGGTCATCAACGAGCTGTTCGGTCTCCTCGCCAAGGCCGGCAAGGAGATCGAGGAAAGCCCGGTCAGCGCCTCGAGCCTCGGCAAGCTGCTCGACCTCCTGAAGACCGACGTGATCAGCGGCCGGATCGCCAAGGACGTGTTCGCGATCATGTTCGAGACCGGCGGCGATCCCGAGGCAATCGTCGAGGAGCGCGGCCTGAAGCAGGTGACCGACACGAGCGCCATCGAGGCCATCGTGGAGCAGCTCATCGCCGACAACCCGAACCAGGTCGCGACCGTGCAGAAGAACCCCAAGGTCGCGGGCTGGTTCACGGGCCAGGTGATGAAGGCCACGGGCGGCAAGGCCAACCCGGGCATCGTCAACCAGATCGTGGCGAAGAAGCTGGGCCTCGGCTGAGCCGGCGGATGCTCGAGATCTACGTCGACGGCGACGCCTGCCCGGTGAAGGACGAGGTCTACCGCGTCGCCGGCCGCTACGGCCTCCAGGTGAAGGTGGTCGCGAACGGCTGGCTGCGCGTGCCGGAATCGCCGCTGATCGAGCGGGTCACGGTGAGCGGCGGGCTGGACCGCGCCGACGACTGGATCGTCGAGCACGTCGGCCCCGGCGACATCGCGATCACCGCCGACGTGCCGCTCGCGAGCCGCTGCATCAAGCAGGGTGCCCGCGTCATCGCCCCCACCGGCCGCGCCTTCACCGAGGCCTCGATCGGCAACGACCTCGCCACCCGCAACCTGATGACCGAGCTGCGCGACACCGGCCAGATCCGCGGTGGCGGCCGCCCGTTCACCAAGGAGGACCGCTCGCGCTTCCTCCAGACCCTCGATGCCGCCGTCCAGGCGATCCGTCGGACCGGACGCTGACGATGCCCGTCCGGTTCCGCCCGCCTCGCGCCGGAAGGGAACCGATGCGGCCTGCCGTCTTCTTCTTGCCCGAACGGGTTGCCCGTCCCGATCGGACCTGACATGGTCGAGCATTGGCTCTCAAGGACCAAGGCATGGACGACGCCGAGCCGATCCTTCTGCACGAGCCCGATTTCATGCTGGCCGTCCTGCGGGCGGCGCGCGAAGGGCCGGCACGGCTCGACGATGCCGTCGCACGCTTGCGCGCGCACCTTGCCGCTGCGGGCGAGCCACTCGCCCTCGCCCCCGAGGAGCTGACGCGCCGGTTCGAGGAGGCCGCCCGACTCCTCGAGGGCGCCTGCGCCATCGTGCCCGCGGACGACGGCCGCTACCGTCTCACCCCGCGTGGCGTCCGGCTCCTGGCCGAGCACCCGGACGGGATCGATCAGTCGGTGCTCCGCACCTTCCCGGAGTTCCGCGCCTTCATGGCTACGACGAGCCGCCCCGGCCCCGAGGACGATCCGCGCCTGCCCGCTTTCCACGCCGGCATGCAGGCATTCGCCGAGCGGCGCGCGCTCAGCGACAATCCTTTCGCTTCCGACACGCCCGACCACCTCGCCTGGGAGTGCGGCTGGTCGGAAGCGCGCGACGAGGCGCTCAGGCGCTGAGGCCGCGGGTCACCGATCGATCCGCCGCGGCGCTCTCCCGGATCTCGATCTCGTGCGTGATCTCGGCGGTCTTCGCGAGCATGATCGAGGCCGAGCAGTATTTCTCGGCCGAGAGCGTCACCGCCCGCTCGACCGCGGCACGGGGCAGACTCCGCCCGGTCACGACGAACCGCATCCTGATCCTCGTGAACACCCTGGGCGGCTCCGCCGCCCGCTCCGCCTCGAGCCGCACCTCGCAGTCCTCGACCGCGTGCCGCCCCTTCTTCAGGATCTCGACCACGTCGAACGCCGTGCAGCCGCCCGTGCCGATCAGAACGAGTTCCATCGGGCTCGGCCCCAGATTGCGCCCGCCGGCCTCTGCCGGCCCGTCGATGACGAGCCCGTGCCCGCTGCCGCTCTCGCCGACGAAGGTCCGCCCCTCGACCCACTTGATCCGCGCCCGCATCGCTCCTCGCTCCTCCGGCTTCCGGCCGCCGTTCCTACCCCTTCCCGGCGTCGTGGACCAGGGTTCCAGGCGGCCGGTGCGCTGGAGCCGATGTGATCCTTGCGCTATGCCTGCCGTCCCGAGCGCCCCGTCCTGGAACAACGGTCATGGCCGAGCCTCTCCGCCTCCTCACCGAGGAGATGCCGACCCCGATCGGCGATCTCGTCGTCGTCTCGGACGAGGCCGGGCACTTGCGGGCGGTCGACTGGGTCGAAGACATGGCCGGCATGGAGCGGCTCCTGTCCCGGCATTACGGTGCCGGCGGCTTCGTCCTGCGGCCGGCACCGGGTCGCACCGCGCACCGCGAAGCACTCGAAGCCTATTTCGCCGGCGATCTGCACGCGATCGACGATCTGCCGACGGCCACGGGCGGCAGCCCTTTCCAGCGCCAGGTCTGGCAGGCGCTGCGGCGGATCCCGTGCGGCGAGACGATCTCCTACGCCACGCTCGCCCGCCGCATCGGCCGCCCCGCCGCCGTGCGCGCCGTGGGCCTCGCCAACGGCGCCAATCCGATCGCCATCGTGGTGCCCTGCCATCGCGTCATCGGCGCCGACGGCTCGCTCACCGGCTATGGCGGCGGCCTGCCTCGCAAGCGCTGGCTCCTCGCGCACGAAAGCTGGAGGGGAACTGCCCCCGAGCTTCCGCTCGGGGACTGACTTCATCGCCTCCGGGCGATCCCGGCCGATCCTTGCACCCCGGCAGCCGCATACTGCCCTGCCCGAGCAGGGAAACGCCCGGCACGGCGCCTCAAGCCCACTGCTCGGCACGAAGCCGCCGGTGCACGCGCCAGACGCCGCGCACCAACAGCCGTATCGCGAGGCCGGTGGCGGCAGCGGCCAGTGCTGCCGTCACCAGGACGTGGCGATCGAGCCAGGCAGCACCGTCCAGAACAGCGCCCGTGCTCGACACCGCTACGAGCGCGCCGGCAACGGCTCCTGCCAGGCTCAGCAGCTCGGCGGTCCGGCGGTAGCGCTGTCGGACCCGCCAGATCGTGCGCACGCGACGTTCCATCGATCGCCTTCCTCCCTATCTATGGCTGATGGGCAGGGTCGATGCCTGCCCTCTCGGTGAACGATCCTCTGCCAGCGTCGCGCGCCCGCTGGGCACGACCGGCGGGGGTGTCGGATGTCGCCACGTAGCGCGCCGGGCCGGTCGTGCCGTCACTCGGCACCAGCACGACGGCCTGTGCGATCCACACCCGGCCCGACGAGACGCAGGCGCCATCGAGACTGCTCCCGTATAGCGTTCCCGGCCGGAGCGAGCCGATGTTTCGATCGGCATGCGCGCCGTATTGCCAAGATGCCGTTCACCGGCTGCCCGGTTGCAAGGGGCATGCCATCCTCGGTTGCGAGGATCCCGGGATCGTATGCCCGAGGATCCAGCAAGGCGGTGCAGAATGCGATGCAGAATCGAAGGATCGTTCCAGCGGCAACCGGGGATTCCCGTGCGAGCCAGCAAGGGGGAGCCGGGCATGAGGGCACCCTCCGGGCTGCGGTGATCGCAGGACGGGCGAGGCACAGCCTCTTGCGTCTCATCGTCATCAGGAATGCGAGCATGGTCGGGGCGAGGCGTCGCAAGGGTCTGTGCGGGGCCCGATGCTCTCGCTCGTCGCCGCCTGCAGCTCGCCCCCTGAGCCGAAGATACTCCGGGGCAGCCTCCGGCGGATCCGATCCGCTAATGGAGCGCGAAAAAGCGCAACAGGTGCTCCAGCGTCTCCGCAGGCCGCTCCTCGGCGAGGAAGTGGCCACAAGGAAGCGCCGTGCCCTCGACCGGGCCGCTCGCCTTCTCGCGCCAGGTGGCGAGCACGTCGAAGTGCCGGTGCATCAGTCCCTGCTCACCCCAGAGCACGAGAAGCGGACAGGCGATCTTCCGGTCGAGGTCCGCCTCGTCGTGGGCGAGGTCCACGGTCGCAGCGGCGCGATAGTCCTCGCACGTGGCGTGGATGGTGGCGGGATCGGAGAAACAGCGCTCGTACTCGGCCAGCGCCTCGGGCACCACCCAGCGCATGTCCCGGCTGCCGGACCAGCGGGCGAGATTCTCTCGCAGATAGAACGATGGATCAGCGCCGATCAACCGCTCCGGCAGTGGCTCGGGCTGGATCAGGAAGAACCAGTGATAGTAGCCGGTGGCGATCGCCTGGTCGGTCGCCCGGAAGAGTGTCCGCGTCGGGACGATGTCGAGCACGGCGGCGCGCGTCACCCGCTCGGGATGGTCGAGACACATCCGGTGCACGACCCGCCCGCCCCGGTCGTGCCCGGCCGCCATGAAGCGTCCGAAGCCCAAAGCCGCCATGACCTCGACCATGTCCATGGCGCTCGTGCGCTTGGCATAGGTCGCGTGCGCGGCGTCCGAAGGCGGCTTCCCGCTGTCGCCGTAGCCGCGCAGGTCCGGGCAGACCACGGTGAAGCGCTCGGCCAGGGCCGGCGCGATCGCGTGCCACATGGCGTGGGTCTGCGGGTAGCCGTGCAGGAGCAGCAGCGGCTCGCCTTCGCCTTTCGTGCACAGGAAGATCTCCGTGCCGCTCGCCGCGATCCGGTGCGTCGCGAAGCCCTCGAACACCTGCCGGCCCTCCCTGTCGTCGGTCCCCAGCGCACAGTCTCGGCCATGCCCGACCCGAGGTCCAGCCTCGCGCGCCCACGCCGTCGCCCGCCGCCTGCTCGCGTCCGGCCGGCCGTCGAGGAGCGACATACTGTTGCATTTTCGTCGAGCCATCGTGCCGAACTGCCACGCCTGCGGCATGAGGGTGCGGAAGCGCTGGCAATGCTGCGTTGCAAAATTAGCTGTTCTGCTACAACGCGCCTGCAACATATAGACTGGTGTGTCTAGCGGCGCTCGCAGCCGCCGACCGCTCCGGCCGGCAGGATGTGGATGCGAGCGCCTCACTCGGGCCTGATACGACCATGACGACGCTTGTGAATCCCTACCGGGTGCTCGGCGCCTCGGCGGCGACGCACGCCACGCCCGCTACCGGCGGCATCGTGGGCCGGCTCCTGCACCGCATCGGCCAGTGGTTCGCCGAGCAGCGGCGCTATCAGGAGACGCTCTCCGAGCTCGCTTCCCTCACCGACCGCGAGCTCGAGGACATCGGCCTGACCCGCGGCGACATCGAGTTCGTCGCCCGCCGCTGCGCCCGCAGCGCCTGAGGCACTCGATGCGCCTCTCCCGGCGATGACCGGCTGCAACCGGCGGCCGGTCATCGCGGCAGGCGCTCCTCGGCTTCTCTCTTCTCACCGAGCCGACCCCAGCGCTTTGGCGACCGGTGATCCTTCCTCCTCCCTTCCTTCTCTGCCCGATCGAGCCGCTGCGACGATCGATCTCAGGCCGGCCGTCGATGCGGCCGAACGCCTGCAGATCCGGCACGATCGTGCCTTCCGGCCGCGCATGGCGACCATGCTCCCCTGGTTGACAGTTAACGCGATTGCAACCTAAGGGAGACTACAAGTCTCTCGTTCAACCGAACGCGACCGTGCGGCCGTGGCGCTCTGCAGGAGAGCCGGCGAGCAGTCGATCCGCGGGGACTGGAAACGGCCGGAAAGGCTGCGTGCTGCCCGCACAGCCCTTCGCACCCGATCCTCCTGCGGCCCGGTGTCGGTGCGTCGGTCCGGCGGAGGAGCCCAGCGCCATGTCGGAAGCCCAGATTCACTCGCTGCCTGCCCGGCTGCTCGCCTGGTGCGGCATCGGCAACGGCCTGCGCCGCGCGTCCGGGCACTGCGGACCACCCGCACCTCCAGCGACTCTCGGACGCGCGAGCCTGGCGCCGCTCAAGGGCTGGCGGGAGATCGCGCGCGGGCTCGAGGGGCCCGTCGTGCCGCCGGCCGCGTTCCGGCGCATCTCCGGCCTGCTCCGCGTGCTCCGGCCCGATGCCGTCGAGCGGGGGCGTCTGGCCCTGCTCCTGGATCTCGTGGGCGCTGGCCGGCCGCTCGAGCAGCTCGCGGACATGCTGCCCGAGATCGCCGAATGGCGCCTCCTGCTCGCCCGCAACCTGAACGAGGCCGAGGATCTCGGCCTCGTCATGGTCGCCTCGAGCCGGGTGCGGCTGAGCCGCGCCGGGCGGGAGAGGCTCGCGGCGCTCGAGGCCGAAGGCTTCTCGCGCGAGGCCTGGCTGTTCATCGAGCGCTGCCTGCGCGAGCGGCCCGAAGCGATCTGCTCCTCCTGCGCCGCCCCGAACCGGATCCACTGGTACTGGGACGAGTTCGACTGCCGGCGCTGTGGCCGCCGCAACGCCACCGCGACGGGCTCGGTCGTCGCCCCGCCCCGGCACCGGCCGGAGCCACACGCGGGCTGAGCCACGGGTCCGCGCACCGAGGCTTGCCAGCGCCGGCCACCCTGTCTAGGCGTGCCTTCCGTTCGACTGCCGGAGGACGTCATGGACCTGGAGCAGTTCCGTCGTGAGGCGCATCGTCTCGTCGACTGGATGGCGGACTATCTCGCCACCATCGAGCATCGCCCTGTGCGCGCCCAGGTGCAGCCGGGCGAGGTCGTGGCGCAGCTTCCGGGCGAGGCACCGGTCGGAGCCGAGCCGTTCGACGCGATCATGGCCGACTTCGAGCGGATCGTGCTGCCCGGCATCACCCACTGGCAGCATCCGCGCTTCATGGCCTACTTCCCGGCCAACGCCAGCCCGCCTTCGGTCCTGGCCGAGATGCTGACCGCGACCATCGCGGCCCAGTGCATGCTGTGGCAGACCTCGCCCGCGGCGACCGAGCTCGAGAGCCGCGTGCTCGACTGGGTGCGCCGGCTCATCGGCCTGCCCGAGGGCTTCGCCGGCGTCATCCAGGACAGCGCCTCCTCGGCCACGCTCTGCGCCGTGCTCGTCGCGCGCGAGCGGGCCACGGGCTGGCAGGCCGATCGGGCCGGGCTGCGCACCGTCCCGCCGCTCGCCGTCTACGCCTCGGAGCAGGCGCACTCCTCGGTCGAGAAGGCGGTCCGGATCGCGGGCCTCGGCCGCGAGGGCCTGCGCCTCGTTCCGACCGATGCCGCCTTCGCCATGCGCCCCGACGCGCTCGAGGCCGCGATCCGCGCCGACCGGGCGGCCGGAATCGTGCCGGCCTGCGTGGTGGCCTCGCTCGGCACCACCGGGGTCGGCGCCTGCGATCCGCTCGCCGCCGTCGGCACCATCTGCCGCGAGCAGGGGGTCTATCTCCATGTCGACGCCGCCTGGGCCGGCAGCGCTCTCCTGTGCCCGGAGCAGCACTGGATGATCGAAGGAATCGAGAACGTCGACAGCTTCGTGTTCAACCCGCACAAATGGCTGTTCACGAACTTCGACTGCTCGGCCCATTTCGTGCGCGATCCCGAAGCGCTCGTGCGCACGCTCACCGTCATGCCGTCCTATCTCGTCGGCCGCGAGACCGGGCAGGTGATCGACTACCGCGACTGGGGCATCCCGCTCGGCCGCCGCTTCCGGGCGCTCAAGCTCTGGTTCGTGCTCAGGAGCTACGGCGTCGAGCGGCTGCAGGCCATGCTGCGCCGGCACATGGCATGGGCGAAGGAGCTCGCGGACTGGATCGCGGCCGACCCCGACTTCGAGCTGGTCACCGGCCCCAACCTGGCGCTGCTCTCCTTCCGCTGGCAGCCGCACGGCATCGAGAACGAGGCCGTGCTGGACGGCTTGAACGAGCGGCTCCTGCACGCGATCAACGACGACGGCCGCCTCTACCTGACCCAGAACCGGCTCAAGGGTCGCTACACCATCCGTGTATCGGTGGGCGGCACCTGGACCGAGCGGCGGCACGTCGAGGAAGCGTGGGCATTGATCCGCGAGATCGCGGCACGGCTGCGGCCGTAGGGTGGCGGCAGCCAGGATGGTCGGGTGAAGGGGCTCAAGCCGCACCACGCCGGCCATGCCGCCAGCACAAAATGTGTTAATGGTTGATATAACTAGCTTTCTCGAAATCGTTCGTGCAATTTTCGTTTGCAAGGTCACGAGTTCCCGCCTTGCAGCCATCCTGGGGCGACTCGGAATATTATCCTAGGATACGTTTGCGCACAAGACGGACCCGCCCGTGATGCGGCGCGTGCAGCCTCGCGGACATACCACCCCGCCCGCGCCGCATCCGGCAGGTGCACCAGGGCAAGGCGTCCTGAGGGCGGCTGGCCATGAAGCCGTCCCACCTGTGCCATGAAGCAGATCCACCTATAGTGTAGCTCTGGGCCGCTCACATCGGGCAGTTAGGGTCGAGGCGCATGGCGTGGTCCGCCACCTTGGCGTCCTTTGTCGAAGCTGCTGGCCCAGCCGGGGCAGAGGATGAGCACGTCGGCTGAGTTGGGGTCGAGGCGGGGCGCCTCGGCATCCATGGGATCGAGCTGCTGTTCCATCCGAACGCATGAACGTCCGTGCAAAGGTAGCAGGCAAGATAGCCGATAGAGATAGGATCGAAGGCCCGGCGGCAGCGAGTACACGCTAGCCGTCTGGGTCCGTCTTGCAGCCCTCGCCGAAGCTGGCCGCGAGCACCGGCCTGGCCTGATCTGTTGCTGCGGCACGATCCGGGTCGGTGTAGGAGCCGGAGACCGACCCAGCCGGGTCCGACGGCAGCCCGCCCCGGCCCATCGCGGTGAAGCTGCTGGCCGTGGCCGTCCGCCGTGCCGCGCAGCTCGCCCGCAGCAGGTTGTCGGCATTCAGGAACACGCCCTGCGGCACCACCAGTTGCGAGCCGACCTCGTTCTCGAGACCGGTCACCGTTACCCCCGAGCTTGCCGCTACGGAGCTGTTGGACGAGATCACGGTCGTGCCGCCGAACAGCTCTACTAAGCCGCTGGTCGTGAGCGGCACGCCGGTGCCGGTGAGCGCGGTCACCTCACTGTCGTTGACCGCGATCAGCGGGGCTCGCAGCGTGATCACGCTCCTACCGGTCTCGGGCACGGCGCCGCTCGCCGTTACTTCCGCGTCCCTGAGTTCGATCAGCTCCGAGGCACTGACCGCGATCGCGCCACCCTGGCTGCTGGCCCCCACCGTACGGATGCTCGCATCCGCCACCTCCAGGATGTCGGCCGTGAGCTGCACGTCGCCGGCAGGGCCGGTGCCGGTGCCGGAGGAGCCGATCAGGCCGCCGTCGCGCACCACCACGCGTGGCGCATGCACGTCAACATTGCCCGCCGCACCGCTGGTGTCGCTGTCCGTCTCAACCTTGCCACCATCGACGGTGATGATACGGCCGGCGGTAACCATCACCCGGCCTGCATCACCCCGCCCGAAGGCGCCACTGCGGATCGTGCCGTGCTCGCCGCGCACCATAAGGTCCTGCGCCGTGACCGACACCGTGCCGGCGTCACCCGTCCCGATGAAGCCGCCGGAAGTCCCCACGTCGCTCGTGATGCCGGTGGTGAAATCCGAGCCGTCGCCGTCGATGATGAGCTGCCGCGCATCCACCGTGACCTCGCCCGCGTCACCCGGCCCGAAGGTGCTGGTGGCGATCGTACCCCCGCCACGAAGCTCGAGGAGGCCGGCGGTGACCGTGACGGCTCCTGCCCGGCCGCCCGTGGAGCCGGCGTTGGCTTGGCTGCCGATGCCGGCGAATGAAGGCGAATTGGGGCCATCGATGGTTAGCTGTCGCGCGTTTACCGTGACCTCGCCTGCGTTTCCCTTGCCAAAGGTGCCACTGCTGATCTCGCCGCCACCGCGAAGCTCGAGGACGTCGGCATGGATCGTCACCATTCCCGCGTCACCAGCGCCCATGGATTTATTGTAGGTATTGGCGGCAATCCCGGTAAATATTGCAGGATAATGGCTGCCATCAATGATCAGTCGGGAAGCATCTGAAACTGTTATATTGCCTGCATTCCCAGATCCTATTGTTTCGCTTCTGATAAGTCCGCCATCATAGATTTCAATAATATTAGCCTGAATCATGACATGACCAGAACTTCCAGCAACAGATTCTGCATCGTTAAGTATTCCAGTATAAGAATTGTTATTTCCATCCTGATTAGCCTTCAAAGTCATCCGGCCATGGGCTAGGATTGCCGCGGTTTCCAGGGCTGCGGGAGGCACAGGTATG
>NZ_JBBLZC010000074.1:0-1012 GCF_037908215.1 Benzoatithermus flavus
GTTTATACGTATCTGCTTGGTGTATCCCCTTTTGGCGTCGATCCATCCGCGTTGCCGCCAACTTTTTAGGATTGCCTCCGGCTCGTCGCCATGATCGCGTAAAATCTTCTTCAGTGCATGAGGGAAAAAGCGTATTTCAGCCCAAAAAGCATTTTCTGTATTCCATTCCCCTAATGTGTCGCGTGTTGGTTCATCGCTAGTCGATTGCAAAAACTGCCCTTTATTGGCCAGCGAAAACGAATAGACATGCTCCAATGCTTTTTTTGGCCGGTCTATGTCTGCGTTGTCGCTGATGATTTCTTGCCATATCACCTCCAAGGCGTCCCTATAGGCGTATTGATCCCGTAAAATCTCATCATGTAGGATATGGGCAGCTGTATCGAGAAAGGCCATGTGCTTTGCTAGGCGGCCGGAAACAGAATTTTCCGCATTCTCCCGATAGTAGCGGATCGCATTTTCATAGTAATCCCTCCATGTCGGCAAGTCGGCCATGTGTTCCACAATGTAGCGGATAAACACTTGTCCCATTACGCCATAATGATCTGTTAATAGATTCTCGATGTGTCGCACAATCCGCGCCGTGTCCTTATCCGCTTTCTCGAACGGCAGGCCATCGACAGACAGCACACGTGCCGCGATCCCTGCGCCATACTCGCCGTTTTGGTCTCGAAACTGTGTGATTTTTGATTCACCTGTAGAGAAGGCGATGCACTTCCATGTTGCCGTCTCTTGCATACCTGCGATGCTTCCGCGCACTTTTCCCACACCCTCGGTGTGATTGTAGACGATGGACGGGATGTCATTTTTCCGCTTGGCGTTTTTGGTGTCGTCTAAAAAAATGGGCAGGTGATTCATCACGCTAGCCAGACGCTCAACGGCTACAGGCGTGAGATGCCAGCTCTTTTTCAGCTTTGACGGTTTCCCCCATACACTTGCCGCAATCATCAGACTTGTAGTTTTGCCTTTCGACGTGTCCCCCGACCACTCGAACCAAAAACATTCCTCCGCCTGT
>NZ_JBBLZC010000075.1:0-1000 GCF_037908215.1 Benzoatithermus flavus
GCGGTGGCGGTGGGCGACCTTTCGCACCGGGTCCGGCTCGAGAGCCGCGACGAGATCGGCGCGCTCGGCCAGGCGATCGACGCCATGATCGACAACCTGCAGCAGACCGCCACGCTTGCCGAGCGCATCGCCCGGGGCGATCTCACCGTCGAGGCCGAGCCCCGCTCGGACAGGGACGTGCTCGGGCAGGCGCTGCAGACCATGCTCGTCCGTCTGCGCGCGGTGGTGGGCAACGTCGCGACCGCGGTCGCCAACCTCGCCGCCGGCAGCCGGCAGGCTGCGGCCACCGCCGAGGCCCTCTCGCAAGGCTCGAGCGAGCAGGCGGCGGCGGCCGAGCAGGCCAGCGCCGCCATGGAGGAGATGGCGGCCAACATCCGCCAGAACGCCGAGAACGCCGGCCAGACCGAGAAGATCGCCACCCGGGCCGCCGAGAGCGCCGAGAAGAGCGGCCAGGCGGTGTTGGGCAGCGTCGAGGCGATGCGTGCGATCGCCGGCAAGATCAGGATCGTGCAGGAGATCGCGCGCCAGACCGACCTTCTGGCCCTGAACGCGGCGATCGAGGCGGCGCGGGCCGGGCAGCACGGCAAGGGGTTCGCGGTGGTGGCGGCGGAGGTGAGAAAGCTCGCCGAGCGCAGCCAGGGTGCGGCGGCCGAGATCGGGGCGCTCTCGGGCGAAACGCTGGCGGTGGCGGAAGAGGCGGGGCGGCGGCTGCAGCAGCTCGTGCCGGAGATCAAAAAGACCGCCGATCTGGTGGCGGAGATCAGCGCCGCGTGCCGCGAGCAGGACGCGGGCGCGGCACAGATCAACCAGGCGATCCAGCAGCTCGATCGGGTGATCCAGCAGAACGCGGCGGCTTCGAACGAGATGGCGGCGAGCGCCGAGGAGCTGGCGGGCCAGGCGGCGCAGCTGCGGGAGCAGACCAGCTACTTCCGGCTCGGCGAGGCGGCTGCGGGCGCGGCGGTGGCGCCCGAGCCGGCCAGGGAACCGCTGCCGCAGCGGC
>NZ_JBBLZC010000076.1:0-992 GCF_037908215.1 Benzoatithermus flavus
TACAACATGCGCCGACTGGCGTGGATCGAGCGGCGAGGTGTGCCCGCCTGACGGATCCAGGCGCCGAAAATGCCTCACCACCCGCCTTGCGGCGGTGGATCAGGGCTCGGAAACGGCCGCTCTGCACCCAACACCACCACCAGCGGCCCTCGAAAAGCACCCGATGACGGGGTTATGCGAGGTGTCCGTGTGATCCCGCTCATCCCGTCGCCCGGCAGGCGACCATGCACCGCTCCACAACCATATCCGCCAAAGCTCGAGGTTTTTGGAGGTGTCCAGCTCGTAACCAAACAGAATCATGCCGATGGCAAGCGTGGCCAAGTGGTTGATCGCCTGCTGCTCGTAGCGGGTCGCGATACGCCGGAACTGCTTCGAGCGCTCGCGTGTAGGACATCAACCGGTTGTGTGCGTCGGGTTCCGCAAATGGCTGGCGATCACGAGGCTGGCGGCGCCGGGGTGGTTCTCGTGCCGGCTGCCCTGGACGGCTCGCGAGGCAGATCCCCCGGCGCCACCGCCAAGCCGCCGCGACCGCCGATCGGGCTCTGCGAGCCATCGCCTGGGCAGGGCGCGGGCGGGAGACCGAACCGCCAGCCATCGGGAGGCGCCATGCGGATCAGCGTCGGCATCGCCATCACACCTGAGGCTTCCGCCAAGGAGGTGCACGGGGGCACCGCCATCGACCCCGACGGGGTGGTGCGGCTCGACCGCAAGCTCGCGAACACGCCCAGCGACCTCGCCACCTCGATCGGCGAGTTCGCCGCGGCGACGGCGAGCTTACTCTTGCTCTCGGTCATGGCGGCGCTCCTGAGAGCGGGGCGTGACGACGTCGGACACCGCCAACCTGCCAGGACCGCCCCGCCTCGGGCCAACTTGCGGAACCTCCCGCAAACGGCCCGTCAACCATGTTGGCCGGGCCGTATGGCCTCATCCAGCGATGTTGCCGAGGCAAGCCTGACGCTCTTGCGAGCCGCGTAGGGGGCGGTCACCGCCCT